>NZ_LWEY01001423.1:0-29486 GCF_001634935.1 Oleiphilus sp. HI0043
CAACCGATACGTGCTCCTCTAATAGGAGCTGAGCCCACTGTGAGCTAAGTTCATCAAGCTGACGATAGCTTAAGACTTCCTGCTCAAATATGACGGCATCTTTTTCGGCAAATTGTTGAGCTTGATGATGAAGGTAGTGACCGACAGTGCGAGGGGCGTTGGCTTGTTCTTCATGCCAGAAATGGTGCGTACCTAGGCTACGAGTAAGTAAATATTCATAATCGTTAATAGGGCTGAGTTCCAGCTCGCTGAGTGACTGGTTTAGATTAAAACTACACTGGGTTAGGAGCCAGATATATTCATCGATTCGGGCTTTGATTGACTCTTCCAGGAATAGGTCAGTATTGTACTGGCACTCGATTGTGAAGTGGTCACCGTAGTCGGCGACATTCATAAACTGTTCAAAGTTTTCATAAAACCTTGGGTTTGAGTGGAAACTACATTTTAGCTCGTGAAAATCTAGATGTTCGTCTTCCAAGCCTGTATCAAAGTTGTAAAGCAGGGGTAAAAGTGGAATTCTTGAAGGATCCCTTGCAATGGGTAGCTCTCGAATCAACTCCCCAAAGGTAAAGTTCTGATGTTCAAAAGCGTCTAGAATCTCTTCACTAATTTCGTGTATTGCTTGAGCAACTGATATAGAAGGATTTAGCTCACTGACGATAGGAACTGTCGAAACACAATGACCAATCAAAGAATTCGGAGCGATACCGGGTTGTGCTGCGGTTGGCATTCCTACTGCTAAAAAGGACTCTCCTGTCCAGCGCTGCAAGGCAATAAAATAGATCGCCATTGTATAAGCGCTTAGGCTGCATCCTATGCTGGCTGCACTTTTCTTAATTTCAGTGATTAGATCTAGGTCGACATCAACATCTATTCGGCGCGCATTGAAGGTTCTATTCTTGGGGCGGTCTTTATCTAATATAAGCTCGTAATCGGGAATTCTTTTTGAAAATTTATCTAGCCAATATTGTTTGTCCTCGTTCTCTGAAGATTGACCTGCAAAATCAACAAAAGAGTATGCTTCTTCTAAATCAGCCGAATTTCCCTTTACGGTGCTATTGTAAAAGGCTGACAAATCTGCGATCACGATGCCAAGAGACCAGCCATCACAAATAATATGATGAGCAGTGAATATCAGGTAGTGACAGGTATCCGACTCTTTCAGTAAGCGAACTCTGAATAAAGGGCCATTGACTAGGTCCAGAGGCTCGCGGGCTTCGCTTTCAATAAGTTCTTCAAGAGCTTGTTTTTCAATATTTTCTAAGCCGCATTGAATTTCCTGATAGTCGAATACTCTAAAGCTTGTGCCATCTTCAGAAAAACTGGCTCTGAGAGCATCATGCCTTGCAACGGTTAGCTCAAGTGCATTGATGAGAGCAGGCACTCTGAGCTCTCCTTTAAACTTTAAGGTAAAGGATTCGTTAAAAGCACTTGAAGCCTTTGGATCCATCAGGACAGACGACCATATTTCAAGTTGTGCTGCCGTGGACGGAACCGATTTTATCAGGGTCGGTTTTTGATCAGCAAAGGGGTCGAAATCTACCGAAACAGATTGTATGGTCTTGATTTGGCTGGTCATTAGTTTTGCTCTAGCATTCTGTATTTTCCAGGTTGTTCAGGGTCCTTTATGAACCATGCTGGCTTTCCTTGGGAATCTTTTCCTAATCTAGCTCCTGGAACTGGCGGAGTGTTTTGCAATGGCGCCGTTTCTTCAGTGTTTTGGGTGTTCGTGTTTTTGCTAGGATCGAGCTCGGGAAAGAATCCTAACGACAGCATTTCGTCGACGGCTTCCTCAAAAGCTTTAATGATTGCAGCGATATCTTCATCACTATGAGCTGTGGTAAGGAAACATGGGCGTGCATCCCATATATGGATTCCTTTTTCTCTCAACAGCGTAAATATTAGTTCCTCGTAAGCGATATCTTGGGGAATTTTAAAACGGAATAGGGACTGGCAGTTCACGACTTTGATCGGAGCATGTCGTTGGCTTGCGTACAGGTTCATTTGCTCGACCATTGCAGCGGTCTTGTTGCCCAAATCCTGCTGTATGCTAGGCTCGGCTATTAGTTTATCTAATACTGCATTTGCTGCAGCCATCGCGAGTGGGTGGCGTACAAAGGTTCCCGCAAAGTAGGTTACGCCAACTTCGGGCGATGAGTCATCACCATATCGCCATTGGCCACCATCTAAGGCGTCCATATACTTGGACTTGCCTCCAATAACACCAATTGGCATACCTCCACCGATAATCTTACCGTAGGTTGCGATATCTGCTGGAATATCGAAATGGCCTTGAGCTCCTCGTGGTCCGAGGCGGAAACCTGTAATGACTTCATCGAATATAAGGGCCATCTCATTTTGATCGCATAAGCTCCTTAACTCTTGAACGAACTCTTTAGGCTGAAGTTCTGGGTTTCGGCTTTGTACAGGTTCGATCAGAACAGCAGCGATGTCATCGGCGTTTTCTTCGATATACTTTAAAGACTGTGGGTCACCGTAGTCTAGAATCATTGTGTTGGCGACGGCCTCTCCAGGAATACCGGCGGCTGCTGGTAACGGTAGGCCATTCGAACCTCGATGGACGATAACCTCATCATTGATTCCATGATAGTCGTTTTCAAACATGACGATATGTTCTTTGCCTGTCACTGTGCGCGCTAATCGTATGGCGCCAAGTACAGCTTCAGAACCAGTATTACAGAAAGCAACACGCTCTAGTTGAGTTAACTGGCAAAATTTCTTGGATACCTTTTCAGTTAAGGGGTTCTGGGGGCCGATTTCGTAACCGGTTTCTAGCTGTTTGGCAACGGCCGAGCGAATAAATTCAGCACCATTGCCAAAGAAATTTGAGCCAAAGCCACAGGTGACGTCAATCAAACAATTTCCGTCGATATCCCAAAGGTGTGCGCCGGCAGACTTCTCGACAACAATAGGGTAAATAACCTCTTTCAGTTTATCTCGAAACCCGGAGACTACTCGAGGGTCCGCGAGCTGGGAGCGGTTTGCTTGAGCGAAGTCTTTAGACTTTGAAAACTTGGCATTATAGCGCTGACTAAGCTTTTCCAAATTCTGCTGTTGATCGGCACTGAGCTCATTTGAGCGCTTAACGTTAATACGGGTGCCCGCACCAAAGGGTTTTTTGTCTTGAGTATCGCTTAGCTCCGCGGTGCCGGAGGTTTGTGTAGTGGCAGGTACTGAAGCTTGAACTGGCGCTCCTGCTTGACCCTGGCTTAATTGGTTTAATAAAGCAATTTGACTGTTTACCAATTGAAGTTGCTGCGAAAGCAAACTGTTTAAAGGCGAGCCGTTTGCATTGGTGGTAGTCGCGTGACTTACTGGTAAAGGAGCGGAAACAGAAGGCGTGTCAATGTGAACAGGTGCTTGGTTCGGTGTTGCCACAGGCGCGCTAGTTAAGGCTCCGTCGCCCTCTAACTTTGTCGCTAGCTTATTGAATGAACTATATTCATTCATAAGTTGACGGAAGGTTACTTTGGATTTGAAGGTCTTTTTCAGTTTTAAGGCTAACTGCGTTAAGAATAGAGAATCGAGGCCTAATTCGAAAAAGGTTGCATCAGGATTGGCGTCGTTTAAGTCGATGCCCGAAGTATCTGAAAAAAGTGTTTTGAGTTGGCTGATCGCGTTTGTCGTCATGGTGTCGGCTTCTATATCATTAAATAAGTTGGTTCCAGATACTACTTGAGTCTCCTGAATTGAGACTGGGCTAGCGCCTAATGATGCAATATCGAGAAAGTTGTTATTCATGGCTGCAAACTGTTGTTGCAGCCCTTGGCTAAGTTGAGTCAGGTCGCCCAAGAAATTGGACTGATTACTGTCAAAGCTCTTACTAAGCTCTTGTTCTAGGTTGAAGGCGGAGTGACTGGCCTGTGGTGCTATATAGAAATCTTTATGTTCAAAGGCATAAGGAGGTAAAAACCCCATCGCTGGTTTTATCGGCCTGGCTAGTTTACGCCAGTCGACAGATAATCCCGTTTTCCATATATTGCCTAGGCAGGCGATAAATTGGCTATCTTCAGCTTCTTCTGTTGGCTTTGGTAGGGCCGTTATTATATTAAGGTCATCCTTATCTTCCAAGCATTGGCTAAGTAAGTGAGACGCAACACGTCTTGGGCCGCAATCTATAACAATAAGGTTTGACCACTTGCTTAGCTTTTCAGTGCCACCTTTGAACTGTACCGGAGCTACTATCTGGCTAGCCCAGTAGCGAGTGTCGCTTGCTTGTTCATCTGTAATCCAGTCGCCGCTGACACAGGAAATAAATGGGATACTGGGCTTTTTGCAATGAATGCCCTTGAGCTCTGTGATGAAAGCCTGCTCGGCAGGGATCATCATTGGCGAGTGGAAAGCGTGCGAGGTTCTTAGCTTTGTGCAATGAATACTGGCCTTCTCCAGTGCTTCTTTTGCTTGTTCAATATGAACATCTTCACCAGAGAGAGTGAGTGATTCAGGAGTATTTTGAGCTGAAAGAACAACACTATCCGGAATTAAGTGCTTGATTGCGTCAAAGCTGCTTTCTACGGCTAACATGCTACCACTCGCCTGTCTTTGCATGACTCTGCCGCGCGTTAAAACTACTCTAATTGCCGTGTGTAAATCGAATACCCCAGACAAGGTTGCCGCAGCTAGTTCACCAATGCTGTGTCCCATCATTCCGTCGGGTTTGATACCAAGCTCCATTAAACTTGATGCAATAGCATAACCCACCGAAAACAATGCTATTTGCGTGTTCTCAGTAAGGTGAAGGCTTGGATCATCCGAGAATAGGATATGTATGAGATCGACGTTAAATTCGTCTTTGCATATCTCGATGCAGTTATCCAAATGTGCTCTAAAGAGCGGAAGTTCATTGTAGAGCTTCTTACCCATACGATTAACTTGAGTTCCTTGTCCAGGAAACATAAATATAATCTTTGGGTCCTTTGTAGGCGCGTCTGAAGCATTCTTAGTGAACTGTGATAGTTCACTAAGAATGCTGTCTCTAGTTGTTCCTAATATAGCTTGTCGATACTTCAATGCTTGTCGGTGAAAGCAGTAGGTGTTTTTAAGGTGATCGATATCTGTGTCAGTATTTTTTAGTAGAAATGTTTCAAGTTGCCTAGCTTGATCAGCGAGTGATTTGGGTGAATTTGCACTAAGACACAGTGGTAGTTTTGTTGGTGTCTGTGCAGAAGCAGTTGCCGGCTCAGCGTCATACCCAGAGATAATCACATGAGCATTGGTGCCTCCTATGCCAAATGAGCTGATACCTGCATATCGCTGGCCAATTTCCTGTTTCCAAGTAGCGGTGGTTGTAGCGACAGAAAACGGTGAAGACTCTAGCCTTAAGTCAGGGTTTGGTGATGTGAAATTAATACTGGCCGGAATCTGTCCTTTCGATACAGATAGTGCAGACTTTATTAAGCCCGTGACACCGGCTGCTGCAGTTAAATGCCCCAGGTTGCTTTTGACGGATCCTAGTAGGCACTGAGCTTCAGGTATTTTAGAGTTTTGTTCAAAGACTGCTTTCAGGGCCGATACTTCGATAGGGTCACCAATGGGGGTAGCGGTTCCGTGAGCTTCTATGTACCCTATCTTATCTGCAGTGAGTCCAGCATCTTGTTGTGCTGCCAGAATAACGTTTTTCTGACCCTCTTCGCTTGGGGCTGAAAAGCTGCCTTTTTGAGCGCCATCATTGTTGACTGCTACACCTTTGATAACGGCTGTTACTCTATCTTCGTCTTCGATAGCGTAATCGAGTCGTTTTAGAACGACCAAACCGCCACCATCACTAAACACAGTGCCGTTTGCCTCGCGATCGAAGGGGCGCGTATGACCGTCATGAGACTTGATACTTCCTTCTTCGGGGATATGAGGTTGTTCTTGCGGGAAGGAGAGAGAAGCGGCTCCAGCAATGGCGACCTCGCATTCGCCAGAGCGGAGAGCTTCAACAGCCTGGCACACCGCTACCAGAGATGTCGAGCAGGCAGTCTGAATGTTGACTGCAGGGCCGTTTAAGTTAAGTTTGTGCGCAATTCGTGTTGCGGTGTAATCTTTTTCATTTGCGACCATAGCTTGTAAAGCGCCATAGTCAGCGAGCTTTTCAGGGTTTTTTAAAACATTTTCTAAATAGTATGAATTATTACCGGTACCACAGAAGACGCCAATACGTCCCGGAAATTCGTCAGCAACAATTCCAGAGTCTTCTATGGCGTGCCAAGCTAGCTCGAGCATAATGCGTTGCTGTGGATCTATAAACTCGGCTTCAATTGGTGAAATTCCAAAAAAACTCGCATCGAGAGCAAGAGGCTCTGCAATGATACCTCGAGTGTTAACTTCACCATCTGCTGACGTGGGTGCAAATACATGCAGGCTTTCTTTTTCTGCTAGCAAGTTCTCCCAAAATTGTGGAAGGTTATTTGCGCCAGGTGCATTAATGGCCATGCCTATAATAGCGATGTCACGAGAGCCATCTTTGCGGGAGTTAGTATTTCGTGTCTGATAGTTGTTAGTTCTCACTTGCTTACTAAGATGATTGATAAACGAGTCTATCGAAGCGTATTGAAAAAGCTTATAGGCGGGTATATCTAGCTGAAAGCTTTCATATAGCTGAACTGATAACTGGTTCGCCATGAGTGATGTCATGCCTACATCAACCAGACTTTTTGATGTGTCGATATTGTCGTTACCAAGCAAGGAATAGATCATTGAGCTTAGTGACACTTTATCTGGCACAGCTATTAGCTGCTCTTTCTGCATGCTTGAAACCTGCTCAGCTAACTTACCTTGATTGGCGTGATACTGGGCGAGCATACTCTTGCGGTCGATTTTCCCTGAAGGCGTTGTCATCAGTGCATCGCTGAACAGAAAATGAGACGGCTGCATATAGGCAGGTAGCTCTTGCGTGAGGTATGCTTTGAGTATTGAAGCATCCTCAGAGTTGCTTACAATAAAAGCAATAATCGATTTTTGCGCTTCGCTCTCTGAAACTGTTACAGCTGCATTGGAGACACTCTCATGCTTCATTAAACAGGCTTCAATTTCCGATAACTCAATACGATAGCCACTAATTTTTACTTGGTTATCAGTTCTACCTGAATAAACTAACTGGCCCTTATTATCTGCTGAGACCAAATCCCCTGTACGATAGCAAAGTTGTTCTTTGCCATTGATCGTCATAGTGACAAAGCGTTTGTTTGTCTCTATCGAATTATTTATGTAACCAGTAGCTAAAACTGGGCCGCTAATATAGAGCTCTCCTACTTCTCCAGCTCTGACATTTTGGCCATTATCATTCAATATATTAAGTTTCGCGTGAGGTAATGCGCTACCAATTGGGGGTATTTCCGGCCAATCGCTGGCAGGGGCTCTCATGATAAGTTCGCTTACCACATGAGACTCTGAAGGGCCGTATTGATTTGACAAGCTTGTCTTAGGGAGCTGTTCGAAGATAGACCTAATATCCTCAGTGATAATTAGCTGCTCGCCCGCGGTGATAACTTCTTTCAAGGACTTCGGCACGATGTTTAGTCGAACAAACCATTGCATCAGGTTTTTCAAGGCGACATAAGGCATGAAAATTCGTTCGATTTGATGTTCGAGTATATATTCAGCAAGAGACTTAAAGTCTTGTTTGATCAGTGGGTCAAGAGTGTATAGCGTTGCGCCAAGTGATAAGCTAGAAAAGATTTCCTGGAAAGATACATCAAAACTGAGCGAGGAAAATTGCAAGGTCTTAGGGGCGTAGTTTTCGTTGTAATGAGCATTCTGCCAGTCGATCAGCTTATTTAGAGGGCCATGGGGCATCGCGACGCCTTTGGGGCGCCCTGTTGAACCCGAGGTATAGATTAAATAGGCAGCAGTCGATTCTTCTAGTTGAGCGCTATCGATGCCAAAGTTCTTAAATGCTTGGGACTTATTTGCTAGGACCTGTTCTAAGGTTTCTTCTGTAGGGAATGTTTGACTAAAGTTAATTGATTTGGTCGACTTCGGCGCAAATTCACATACCCTATCACATAGCACAAAGCTCGCATTCGCGTTTTCCAGCATGTATGCCAATCGATCGTTGGGGTAGATCGGGTCAAGAGGAATGTAGGCACAGCCATAGTCCAGCAACGCGATCATACTTGCTATCGCCAAGGGTTTCGATTCGAAATATAGACCAACGTAGCTACCTTGTTCTAGCTCCAACTGTTTGAGCCTGGAATTGATTCCTGCAACAAGCTGCCCGAGTTCAGCATAGCTTATCGAGACTTGATTATCTTGAATCGCTATTGACGTGGGGATAGAGTCAAAGTTTTGTTTGACCGTGTCGATGAAATTCAAGCTGACCTCTTTGCCTTGGGTGTTAGAGTTTATATAATTATTGCAGTGTCACTTACTTCTGAGTGGGAAGCTAGAGATTGAAGCAGTCTATTTCAAGGTAATTTCCTTTAATATCGATCTATTGATACTTCTTTAGTCACTAAAGTTTAAACGGCGTTCTTCTATGCCTTACCCCTGTAGCGGAATAAACTGAGTTAGCGATGGCTGGTGCGATGATTGGCACGGCTATTTCACCAATTCCACCAGGATCAACATTGCTAGGAATTACCTCAATGTATATTTTTGGTGTTTCATTTATTTTAATCAGGGGGTAATCATCAAAGTTATGTTGCTCAATGCGGTTGTTCTGTATTGTGATTGAATGACCTAACGAAGCATTTAATCCATAGAGAATTCCGCCTTCTATTTGAGCTGTCACTGAGTCTGGGTCGATAACGGTGCCGCAATCAACGACACAGTGGATTTCCGTAATTGTAATGCCTTCTTTGTTCTTGTTTAGCAGAACTGTTAATGCAATATAGCTTCCGAACCCTCTATTAAAGGCGATGCCAATATATTCTCCTTTGCTAAGATGCCAGTTCCATTTACTTACCTCTTTTAACTTTTCTAAAAGCCTCTTTGAACGGTCATCGTGTCGAAGTAAATTTTGTCTAAAGAGAAAAGGGTCTGTGTTTTCGTAGTGAGCTATTTCATCTATAAAGCTTTCAGTTGCAAAAACATGATTTGAATAGGCAACGGAGCGCCAAGAACCAATAGGGATACCGTGATCTAGCGTTTGAAAATAGAGTGACCGATTGGGAATATCGTATGGGAAGTCAATGGCACCACCACTTATTTTCCCCTCTGACGCCCCAGAAGCTGTGTGTCTCCAGTGAGTAATCTTCCCTTTGTCTATTTGGGATTCTATACGGTGAGATGAATAAGGTCGGTAGAAATCATTTTGTATATCCTCTTCTCTTGACCAGAGTAATTTAACCGGAAAGTTGAACTCTTTTGCAATGATGACAGCTTCGGTAACAAAGTCCTGCTCCAGTCGACGACCAAATCCTCCTCCTAAAAGAGTGGTATGAACTCTAACATTATCAGATATTCCAAGTTTACGAAGAACTTTTGAACTCCATTTACCAAGTTGTGTGTGGTATGCCTCTCTCGCTGCACCAAGGGCCATCATTGGATGTTGAGTTGGTGCCCATACGTCACAGCCATCATCGTGAATATGGGCGGTACAATTGATCGGCTCCATACAAGCATGAGCTTGATACGCGCTGTGATAATCAGCACTGATACCTTCTCCTGAAGGGAAGGCGTTGCCGAATTGTTTTACGAGCTTGCCAGTGTGACTTAAGGCATCAATAAAGTCTCTTTCTATCTGAGCTTGGTTTAGGTCATTATCTGTTTCGGAGTGCCATGTAATATTTAAGGTTGATAAGACATTTTTCGCTAGCCAATAGGACGTAGCTACAACCGCAACGGCGTTATTTAGCTTTACTATTCCTTTAACACCGGAGCTTAATTGCCTTGTAGTGGAGACTGACGCTAGTGTTGATTTAAATGTGGGGGCGTGAGTAATTGCAGCATAGTGCAAGTTTTCCAGCTCAGTATCGATACCATATTGTGCCTGTCCCTTGACGATGTCGTGAACGTTTAGGCTAGGGTTTTTGTTCCCTATAAAGTTAAATTCACTAGGTTTTTTAAGAGCAGGATTTTTAGGGGGGTGGAATGTGCTGGCCAGCTTACTCAAGTCGCCATAACTAATGTGCTTTCCTGTTTGCTGGTTTATAACTTGGCCATTTTTGGTGCTTAAACTTTGTTGATCAACCTCCCAAGTTTGGGCTGCTGCTTGTAGTAGCATGCCCCTGACACCTGCAGCCCCAGTTCGAAGAGGGAGCCATAGTGACTTGATTGAGCTACTTCCACTGGTTCGAAGTTGGGCATGCTTCGTGTCCGCGTCAGCCAGCTTGATTTCTATAGTTGACCATTCTAAATCTAATTCTTCCGCTATGATTGCGGGTATTGCATTAATGATTCCTTGCCCCATTTCGATTTTGGGTAAGGTAATGACAACTCGATTGTCTGTGTGAATACTTAGCCAAGCTTTTGGTGAAAATGCTAGGCTTTCAGTATTCCATTCATTACAGCCATTGAGAGAAATGCCAAGTGAAAGGCCTACACCGGCGCTAGTGGTTAGTTTTAAGAATTCTCTACGATTAGTATCCATAAGCTGGTATTCATAAACTATCTAAGGTTTGAAGAACATGAAATCCATATCAGAGTCTGCAAATGTAATTCGCCAATTTTTTATATCCTGTGCTTGCATTAGATTGCAGGCTTCACCTTTACAGTGAAGCATAAATAGATCACCATGAGGACGTTTTATAAAAAGTGACTTCTTCAATTCGTGTTCCATGTCCAGGTTGATGCCTTGATACATGATTGCATCAACATTTTTTTCTAAGGCTAACTTTTCACTTAGCTTGATTAGATCAGGGTAGTCTGAATCTGGAGCTAAGTAGTCACAAATTGCTAGAACCTGTTTTCCTTGCCACTCACTAATCATTGTAACCAAGTAGCTTGATAGGTTTTCTCCTTCGTATAGGAAGTGAATGTCGTAAGGGTGCTGTGATGGTGTTTCAATGTAGCGCCACTCAAAATACTCAGCATTCTGTCTAATGTTGAGTATTTTGAGATTATGTTCCTTGTTGTATAGGTATTCTAAATCCTTCTTATAATTCTCAACTTGGGATATCGGTTTTATCGTTTTTCTAGTTCTTACTAAGTGCTTTAGTCGAGTAAAAAAACGAACGCCCCAGGCTATTGTTGGATAAATTATAGTACCTTTTACCCCATGGCCTTGTTGGGTGCTAGAAAATCCTTTTGCTGTAAGAGGTTTAATATAGAAAGCTATATTTCCAAGATTGTACCAGTTCAATCTTGTAAACATCGCTTGAGCAGCTTGAGATATCCCTAGGCCTATAACGAAATCATGTTGATCCATGAGCTTTTTGATCAAAGCAACGCCTAGGCCTCTCATTCTCCATTTTTCATCGACCGAGAGGTCAATGGCACAGCACCCTGAGTAAACCTTATCGGCATAATTAACCGTACACTTTAAACCATACTGGGTGCCGACAACATCATTCCCGTCCCAAGCGATATATCGGGGGTTTTTGATGTTATTTGAAAATAGCCAATCGTTGTACTCGGGGGAGTGTCGCAAAGGGCTATTTACAAAAGCTTGTTTAAGGAATGAGTCGACACCTTCCGTTTCATTGTCTGTAACGGTTTCACGAATTCGATCCTTAAAACGCACGGCAAGCCTGTCAAAAACTTTTTGTTGATTGTTTTTCGTTTGGCTTTTTTTAGCACTCATCATTACCAACCCAAATCAACCTTGTCTATTAACTGTGCATGGAGGTGTAAATATTGAGTTGTTTTACGTTTGCTTTCAATATCATTGTAAATAAAGTCTGCTTGTTCAGTGCTCGTGTTTAATGCTTCTGCTAACTCTGATGATGGCTTTTCGTTGTTATAGAACCACAGCGCTACATCCATTTTGTTATATGGAAGAGCGAAGTAAAATTCGTCCTGCCCCTGGCTTAGGCTGTAGGTGTCGGTAGTGGGGGTGGCACTACAGATTTCTTCAGGCAGCCCTAGGTGACGAGCTAATTCATATACTTGTGTTTTATATAGGTGAGCAATTGGTTTGATGTCTGCTAAACCGTCTCCACCTTTGACAAAGAAGCCTTGATCATATTCAACTCGATTAGGTGTACCCACTACAGCATAGTTCAGCCGATCTGCATGGAAATAGTCCATATTTTTACGGATACGTTGCTTAAAGTTTGTTGCTGCTACAATTGTCAGGTACTCATTTAAACCCAAACGCTTTTGCTGCTGCTTGCCGGACGGGTCTTCAACGACAAGTTTGAAGTGGTTAATTTGTCCTTTAGCCCCTCCATCGATCACTATTTTATTTTTCCAACCTTCGCAATACTCTGGGAAGGTCTTTTTGATCGCTTGATCGCGCCATTCATAACAACCTATTGCTTCTAGTGCTGGGGCAATATCTTGAACTGTATACTCGATGCCGAGGTGCTCGGCTAGAGCTCTACCTCTCTCTAAGCTAGTTGAAGAAGAATCTGTTTCTGGCATTAAGATTCCAAATACTTTTTTCGGGCCAAGTGCACTGACAGCTAAAGCTGCACTAACTGAGCTGTCTATTCCACCAGATATTGCGACGACCAAGCCGCGACGGTGTAGCGTTTTTCGTAAGGAGTCTCTAATAAATCCCCCAATGCGTTCTACCTCAGCTGCATGGTCTAACTGGGTGTATTGTTTAAGTAGGTTTTCAACTTGGCTATTCATTAGTGATCTCTTCTTTCCGTAAATGAGTTATTTGCGCGCATTGGCAAAGCTTGCTAGCTCGTGACGTTTTATTTTTCCGCTACTTGTGCGAGGAAATTCACTGACCCAGAAAATTTCCTTAACTTGTTTGTGAGGCGGTAGATTTTTCCGGCAATGATAGCGGATCGGTTTTGGGTCTTCACCAAAGCCCTGTTTGAGAATTACAAAAGCAGCGATGACTTCGCCTAGCAGCTCGTCTTTGATTCCAGTGACAGAAACCTCGCTAACAGCATCACACTCCAGGATAACTTCTTCAATTTCTTCTGGGTGAATACGGTTAGCGCCAGATTTAATCATTTGTTTCTGGCGGCCTTTGATGTAATAGAAACCATCAATATCTCTGTAGCCCAAATCGCCGGTGTGTAGCCAGTCACCTGTAATTGTTTGTTCCGTAGCCGTTGGGTTGCTCAAATATCCTTGCATGATATTGTCTCCCTTGGCAATAAGTTCACCTGTCTCGTTTGGCCCCAATAGTTTGCCGCTTTCATCGCTAATCGCTAACTCTACATCAGGTATTGGGATGCCGATTGAGCCGGCTTTTTCTAGTAGTCTGGCTGGCGGCAGGTAGGTGAGCCTTGCTGACGCTTCAGTTTGTCCATACATGACGTAAATATCGGTGTTAGGTAGTGCCTCTAGTAACTCTTTGGTAGTCGTAACACTCATACTTCCACCTGCCTGGGTAATATATCTAAGTTGCGGATGTATTTTGGCAAAGCTAGTCTTATGTAAAAGAATTTGAAATGTTGAGGGTACACCAGAAAAACCCGTAATGCTTGCTTTGTTTAAGTCTTCAGCAATGAGTTTAGGGTAGAGCATTGACTGCCCTAAGCAAATACTTGCCCCAGCATAAATATGAGTTTGTAATACTGAGTTGCCGTAGCTGTATGTGAATGGTAATACGCAATAGGTGCAGTCGGTCGCACTTAAGCTCAGGTATTGGACAATTGATTGAGTATTAGCAAGCAGGTTACTATGAGAAAGCATGACACCTTTAGGGTCTCCTGTGGTGCCAGAGGTAAACAAGATTAGCGCGTTGTGCTCAACAGCTGGGATTACCCACTGGTCTAAGTCGGGTTTCGCTGCTTCCGTGTCTAATAATAGCTCAAATTCATTTGCCTCTACCTTGAGGTGTTGAACTGAGTTTTCTAAGTTTATTGCCAAATTATTTTTGGTGATGGCTAACTTCGCTTGAGAGAAATCCAGAATATGTTGAACTTCTCGAACAGCACTTTGGCTGTGCAGTGGAATAACAGTAATGTCTAGAGACCAGCAAGCATAAAGGAGAGCGATATATTCAGCGGAATTTTCCAGGCATATAACAGCTTTGTCGTTGCTAGGAATATTCAATGATTTAATCTTCTTCCTATAGATGTTAACAAGGCAAGCTAGCTGGTAATAGCTAAGATTCCTTGCTTCGTTAACACTATATGTTACGGCAGTCCGGTCTGGAGTAGAATGAGCATGCTTCGCCAGCGCACTTAATATGCTTGCTATCGTCATACTATGCAGATTTCTTAGAAATATAAGCTAGTAGGTTGTTGATTGAGTCAAGGTTTTCAGGAACCATCTCTTCATCTTCAACGGTGATGTTAAAATCATCCTCAAGCAGTGCAATGACTTCGAGTATTCCCATGGAGTCTAGAATGCCTTTATCCAAAAAAGAGTCATCATTTTTGAGTTCGTCTTGATTGTCTGTGAACATGTAGTTCTCAAGGATAAATGTTCTTAGCGTTGCTTCATTGCTCATAGTGTTTCCTAAATCTTAAATAAAAAGATGTTGTTACATTATTGTAAGGATTATTTATTCTAACTGATTCTGTGTAACTCGGTATCATTAGAGTGATGGTTTTTGAAATTACTCTCAAATTGATCAATAAAATGATGGTGCCAGGCTTGGGTTGATAAGACGGATACAAGCGCTGTGTTGTCTTTTTGGCTAATTGCCTTACCTGATTTAATTTTTTTCAATAGTAGCGCCACTTTGTTTGGGTTGAAGTAATTGCTGTCTTTCAAAGAATTCTCGCTTAGTAAGCTTTCAACGTATTCGGGCGTACTGTCACTAAAAAAGGATGGTATGTTAGGTGCTCTATAAGGCTGTTTATAACGCTGGACAATAGTATTTGGCAAACGATTTTGCATCGCTTTTTTTAGAATGTACTTTTCGTTGAACGCTTTCATCTTGAGTTTTGGGTGCAATTGGCTGGCGAACTCAATCACATTGTGATCAAGAAAGGGGAAGCGACCTTCAACTGAGTTTTTCATTAACATTCTATCCCCTTGAGAGTTGAGCAAGTAACCTGCCATCAAGGTTTTACTCTCAAGGTATAAGGATTTATTGAACGGCTTCCATGAATCAAACCGATCTGGTAATGAGGCGATAAGTCTCTCCTCTGCATTAACATTTAATTCTGATGATAAGGCGTCACTATAGAAAATTTTTGCTTTTGAAGTTGATGCGATCCTTGGCAAATGTGAGAAAAGAGGATGGTTCGGTTGGTCTACACCTCCACCAAAAAAAGCTTTCAAGAAGGAGCCGGCTCGGTCACGAGACATATCTAAATAAGGATATAAGCGCTTGATTAATAAAGGGCGCCAGGATGAGTCAGGCTGGCGTGACCAGAACTCTCTAAGTTTGGCTTCTTTAAAAAGGTCATAACCACCGAATATTTCGTCCGCTCCTTCTCCTGTTAGTACTACCTTGTAGTTTTGCTGTCGAGCCAGGGCTGATAAGCGACCCATAGGGATGGGCGCTGTACGTACAATAGGGCTTTCAGTGTGCTTTATGCAGTCCAAGAAGTCATCCGCAATATTGCTGTACTTGCACTGTGTTGAAAAGTGACTGGTGTTTAAGTGTTCGACCATGGTTTTTTGGTGCTTGCTTTCATCCAGGTCAGCATCTTCGAAAGTGAGTGAAAAGGTGCTGAGGTCTCCGTGATCCAGGTGTTTGATGAGTGAAACCAGGATCGATGAATCTAAGCCGCCCGAAAGATAGGCTCCAACGGGGACGTCAGCCCTTAAACGAATGCGAACGGCTTCTTCTAGAAGTTCAGATACCTTCTGCGCTGCAATCTTTTCATCTACTATGTGTGGGGCGGTTCCAGATGAAAATGGATAATCCCAGTATTGGCGTCGCGTTAAGTTTCCTTTCTCAAAAACAACCTGCTCTCCTGGTTTAACCTCGTAGACATTCTCAAATGCTGTGTTAGGAGAGACAGGTGCCCAATAGCTAAGTATTTGGTCTAAAGAGTTTAGGTTTAGTTTTGGTGCTGAAGGAAGTGTACACAGTATGGCTTTAACTTCTGATGCAAAAGCGAGTGATTGTGCTTGCTGGCTATAAAATAGTGGAGATATACCTACCCGGTCACGAGTTAGAACGGCTCGTTGTTGTTTTTTATCCCAAAGTGCTATTGCGAACTGGCCGTTTAAGTGGTTAACAAAATCCAGGCCATATTCTTCGTAAAGGTGAACGATAACTTCGGTGTCGGTATGGGTATAAAATTGGTGGCCTTTAGCAATTAATACTTCTCGCAGTTCAGGGAAGTTGTATATCTCGCCGTTAAAACTAACCCATACTGATTTATCTTCATTATGAATAGGCTGCTCACCACCCTGAATATCGATGATGCTCAAACGCGTATGAACCAATAAGGCTTGGCTATCTAGATAGTAAGCTTGTCCGTCAGGGCCTCGATGGCGTAATTGTCCTGCCATTTGCTTGGCAAGTGCATAGCGATCTTTTTCAAACGGGGGGAGGCCAAACAAACCTGCTATTCCACACATAGGTTAACTCTCGATGTCGCTGCTTGAACTTATATCAGAATTTGATTGTATGTGTAACTGGATTATTGTATCCAGCATACCTTGAGTTGGCGTTAAGTTACTTTGACACTTCAGGTTGCATTCTTTCGAGAGAGCAACAAGTTGTGATTCATGGATATCAAGATAGGATTTTTTTAATTGTGCTATCTTGCTTGATCCTATTGAATTTGCAAATTGCGCTCCATGTTTATACCAGTAATATACTACTCGGTGCGTTCTTCCTGCTTTAGCAAGCGCGATACGAATTCTTACGTTTGGGTGTAGATCACTTGTCCATGCATAATCATTGATTAGCTGCCATCTGTTCTTATCAAATATTGTGTTCTGGCTATTGGCCATTTCTACATTACTATTGTTTAGGTAGGTGAGGATGTATAGGTCGAGCTGGTCTCCGAAGGCTCCGTATAAGCCTCGCGTTAAATTGGTTGGTTGTGGAAAGTGAGGTTTCCAGTTGGTCGCTCGAGTTGTATCGAGTGTTAGGCCATTTAGTGTTTTTGGTAGCTTAGGTTGGCTTACCTGGTATTCTCTATTTTCTGGTGGGCTAAGTGCTAGTTGGGAAATGATTAGTAAAACTGTGCAAGCTGTTAACGAGAGAATTTGTTGTTTCAATGGCTGCGATGTATCTTGTTTTACAGGTGACTCTTGTTCGCCTTCTGCATCGAAGTGGCGGTCGATGAAAAACCATGGAAGCATCACGGCACCGAACACAATCCACCCTAAAGTATCATGGTCTTCCATTAAAGGGTGGCTAACGCCCTCATAATAGGCGATGAGTAATAGAATGAAGACCCGAATCCAGTTTCCGATCATTGCAAGTGTTGCGGCAATCGCAAGGCTTATCAATGCATGACGAAAACGTCTTCTATTAAACGCTGAGGAAATCAATGCTAGTGACAAAGCCGTCATAAAATACTTTAACCCTGAACAGCCCCCAGCAACATGAACTACGCCGGTGGTGACGGTAAAGTAGTTTCCTTCAACAAGTACCGTTAGTGATAGTAGGGAGGCAAGGTAAGAAACAACTTTAACAGTCAGTGTTTGTAAGAAAGGGATTGCCAGGTACCAGAAAGGCATCGCCATTAAGACGACACTCCATGCAATGATAATATTACGAGTACTTGCAAAGCCTAGAACTATTGCGCTAAATAAGGGCAGCGATAAAGCAAGGCATAAAAAAAACAGTGTTTTTATATCCAGAGCTTGAGATAAAACAAACCCGGCGGTCAGAAGAATGACAGCAGGTAATAATAGATAGTTCGGTTGAACTTTGTTCGATCCAAGGTTCTTATATGAAAAATAGGCGCTTAAAGCGAGAAGGATATAGCCCATATCCAAATCGCCAGCAGTGGTCCAGTGAGTATGAAGTTGAACTAAACGGCTGGGGTAGAAAGTTCCTAGATAACATAGCAACAGGGCAAAAATTGCCGCTAACCACAGCACAGGCTGCCTAGCGATCCGTGTCATAACTTCATCCAAAGTGTAGCTGTACCGCAATGTACGTGAGTCGTTAACGGCTTAGTCGTTCGTTGCGGTAAACAGTTGTAAAACTGCTAAGGTTATTAAAATGCTTTGTAATGGTGTTAAGCTTAGCTGAAAAATAAGGTTAGTGAAAACTATATAAAAGTAACTAATAGTAACTTCGCGACCGATATTGCTCATATAAGACAACTTAAAACGACCTCAATTATGAAAAGCCCAAATATCCGCTGGCACGACCATCAAATCCAAAGAGAAGACCGTGCTAAGCAAAAACATCAAAAGCCCTGCATGATCTGGTTTACCGGCCTTAGTGGTGCAGGTAAGTCTAGTGTCGCGAATGCCTTAGATGCGATGCTCTACGAGAAAGGTAAGCATACCTACCTTTTAGACGGTGACAATGTTAGGCATGGATTGACGAAGGATCTGGGTTTTTCTGCTCAAGACCGAATTGAAAATATCAGACGAATTGGTGAGGTAGGAAAACTTTTTGTCGATGCGGGTTTGATTGTCCAGTCTGCGTTTATTTCTCCTTTTAATTCAGATCGACAAATGGTGAGAAAGCTCTTCCCTATAGGGGAGTTTATTGAGGTTTATATTTGTACTGATCTTAGTGTTTGTGAGCGGAGAGACCCGAAAGGTTTGTATAAAAAGGCGAGGGCTGGAGAGATTCGAAACTTTACGGGTATTGACTCTACATATGAAGCCCCCGAAGATCCTGAACTCGTGGTTGACGCGGGTGTTTTAAGTATAGAAGGTGCAGCAAAGGAAGTTTTTGATTACTTGGTTTTGCGTGGATATGTCTAGCAAACACTAGAATGGCTTGCTTTGAATATAGAGCTTAGCTACAGTGAAAATCTGGAATTTTAATCATAGGGTTTAAAGGATGAAGTTTAATAAAGTTGGGCGATTGTTCATATCTGCTGTATTAGTAAGTATGTTGATTGCCTGCGGAGAAACTGATCAGAAAGAGCTTAACGCGAATCATCTAGCGAGAGCTAAAGCTTATGCCGAGCAAGGTCAATATAAAGCCGCGACAATTGAATATAAAAATGCGGTGAAGAAGTCGGGTGGCGAAGCCTCTTCAATTGTTCAATATGCCGAGATGTTGATTAAATTAGGGCAATATGACGCGGCGCTTAGCTTATTGGAGCAGGTGAGTACCGACAAGGATGAAAGTTACTATGTCGCACTGGTTGAGTCTTATCAAGGTAAGCACAAGTACTTATCTGCTGAGCTTGTTCTGGATGAGCACTTAAGTGGCAATAGCGTTGAGCTTCAAATGCTTCGTGCGCATAACTTGTTAGGTTTGAACGAGCTTGAACAAGCAGTCAATGCCTATCAGAAAATTCTTAATGACGAGGCAGGGAATGACCTCGCTACCCTAGGAAAAGCAACTGCTTTAGTAAGATCTAACCAGGTAAAAGAATCGAAAGGCTTGCTTAATTCCATACCTAAGGGTGCCAAGGCTTTTAGTAAAGCAAGAATTCTATTGGCTGGTATTGCAATTGGTGAACAGAACCTGGAACAGGCCGAAGATATTCTGACCGATTTGCTTTCTACTATGGATAATACAGATATTATTGAGCCGGAAAAAGCCGTTGTATTAGAACGGCTATCTTATGTTTTGACTCGCCAAGGCCGTTCTAACGAAGCCTATATTTACACCAAACTGTTATCCGAAGCCTTCCCGGGTTCAAATGAAGTAAAAGAGAAATATCAGCTTGCGGTCGAGAAAATGCAAGCAGGCGAATTGGATGCGTCTAAAGCAACTTTGATCGAGATATTAAATGATTATCCCTCATACAAGCTAGCGACTCAGCTACTAGGTATTATTAGCTATTTGGAAGGAGATAATACCGCAGCCTCTAAATACCTTTCAGAAAGTGTTGATCCGGAAGTCGCAAATGAGATGACGCGTCACATTTATGCGGCGACGAATCTGAAAATGAATGAGCCAAAGAAAGTGCTAGAAATACTTGAGCCTACTATTGATCGCAGTAAGGCGCCCGAAACACTTGCATTGTATGGCTTAGCAGCAATATCTGATGGTCAGTACAAAAAGGGTGAGAATGCCCTTCTGAAAGCTTTGTCGTTTGATGAAAAGAATATTCGGGTTCGCCTTGCTTTGGCAGATTACTACCGTAGTGGCCCAGGAGCGAATAAAGGTAAAGAATGGCAACAGCTAGATCAATCATACAAGCTAGATAGTTCAGATCTTCAACTGTTAAGAAGCATTGTAAGTTTCCACTTGCGTCATGACGGAGCGAAGAAAGCTGAAGAATTTATCGCCAGTGCGTTGAAAGCTAAACCAAGAGATTATGCGACCAATTTAGTAGCCGGTTACTTCTCGCTGAATCAAAGGAATATATCCACAGCGTTAAAACGTTTTACTATGGCTGCAGAGGTAAACAAGGAAGGTGAAGGTTATCTAAATGCCTTGTTTGCGAAAGGAAAAGCTGAGATATCTTTAAGTAAAGGCGATTCAGCAAAGCAAACGTTTAATGAAATTATTCGGGTGTTCCCCGAAAGTGAGTTGGGTTATAAAGGTTTGCTATCTGTTTATCTTATCGAAGATCAAGGTGCCGAAGGACGTAGTAAATTAGAGTTCTTCGCAAATAGTAATGCTCAGCTAGCGCCATATTATGTACTGATTCAGGAGTCGATCTCACAGCAGAATGTATCGGATGCTAAAGCGTATCTTGAAAAAGCGAAAGCGGCTCACGGAGAAGATGGAAAAACCAAGCGTTTAGGTGATGGAATTAAGTATGTTGAAGCCTTAATTGCAATGCGTAAGAGCGATTTCGCTACGGCGCGTACCAAAGTCGCTGAGGTTCTAACGAGTGAACCGGATAATATGCGCTTATTGTCTTTTTTAGTTGATCTTGAGCTGAAGGCTGGACGTGTTAATGAGGCTGAGAAAGTACTTGGTCAAATAGAGGCTATTAATGATAGCCACCCTGTTGTGAACATATTGCGCGGTGATATTGCGCTATCCAAGAATGACTATTCAACAGCGCGTAAGCTATTGATGCAAAGCTGGGGAAATGCACCCGTAGATTCTACAGCTGAAAAACTATATCGAGTGCTAGGTGTTTTGGGTGATAAGCCTGCCCAAAACAAGTTCCTTCAAGATTGGTTGGTTAAGCTACCTAACAGTACCCCAGCGCTTATGTATCAGTCCTTAGCTTATCAGCAGCGGGGGCAACGTATAAAAGCGGTTGAAGGTTATGAAAAAGTTCTGAAAATTGCGCCCAATAACGTCATGGCTCTGAATAATCTAGGGTGGATCTATTTTGAGAAAAAAGATTCGAGGGCGTTAGAGCTGTTAGCTAAAGCTGTAGACTTAGCGCCGGAGAGTCCAGCCGTTCTTGATAGTTATGGTTGGGTACTCGTTGATAACGGGAAGGTTTCTGAAGGCTTACCTTATCTAGAGAAAGCACATAAGCTCGCTCCGGAAATGGAAGAAATTGAAGAGCATTTAAACGCTGCTCGAGCCAAGCAGTAACCCTTGAGAAAAAGCCTGCATGAAGCAGGCTTTTTTCTTACTCCTATGAGTGTAGCGAATAGGGCTATTGCTCGTGGGTATTAATTCCAAACTTTTCCGTCAGGTTATAGAGTGTCGGCCTAGTAATTCCGAGTAGTCTAGCTGCTTGCGCCATATTATTCTGTGCGGCATGAATAGCTTGTGTGATTGCCGTTTTTTCTGCTGCGTCTCTTATTTGGCGAAGATTAAGCGCCTCTTCAGTCGCACAAGCATCATTTGACAGCTCAAGGTCTGAGCTCGTGACAAGCTTATCATCAGCCATGATGACTGCCCGCTTTACTTTGTTAATAATTTCTCGAACATTACCTGGCCATTCATAGCTCTTTATTGCTCGCATCGCATCTTCGTTAAATGCTAATGTCGGACGGTTCATTTGTTGAGCGAAAGTTTTAAGCAAAGCTTGTGCAATGATAATCGCATCACCGTCACGCTCCCTGATGGGGGGGATATTGAGAGAAATTTCACTCACTCGATAATAGAGATCCTCTCTGAATAAGTTTTGGTCAATGAGTTGTTGGACATTCTGGTGGGTTGCGCAAACAACTCGAACATCTACGGGTATCGGTTTAACGCCGCCAACTCTTTCAATCACTCTTTCCTGAAGGAAGCGTAATAGCTTAACTTGAAGCGGCATCGGCATGTCGCCAATTTCATCAAGAAATAAAGTGCCGCTATCTGCGAGTTCAATCTTTCCTTGTTTGGTTTGGGTTGCGCCAGTAAAAGCACCTTTCTCGTGTCCAAATAGCTCGCTTTCAAGCAGGTTTTCAGGAATTGCTCCGCAGTTAATAGCGACAAACGGGTTATCTTGCCTTGGGCTAACTTGATGAATTGCTTTCGCGAGTACTTCTTTTCCTGTCCCGGTTTCACCTAATAAAAGGGTCGTCACATCAGCAGGTGCTATTTTTTCTATCATTCGACAGACTTCTAGCATCTTGCTGCTACTCGCTATAATGCCCGCTAAGCGTGATGAGGATGAGCCTGTTGATAGTTCTTGATTTTGCTTCTCCAGCTCATGCATGCGGAAGGCTCGATCAACAATAAATGAAAGAATATCGGCATCTAAAGGTTTTTGGAAAAAATCACTTGCGCCCAAGCCAACAGCTTTGACAGCATTTTCTTTTTCCTCCCGTCCAGTAACAACGATTACTTTTGTTGTTGGGGCTAGCCTTAGTATCTCTTCGAGCGCTTGAAAGCCTTCGCTTGAACCGCCTGGGTCTGGAGGTAGTCCAAGATCCAGTGTCACGACTTGTGGCTCTTCACGACGGAGTATGGACAACGCAGCTTCCCTGTCTGATGCGAGATGTACGTCAACGCCTTCAAAACACCAACGCATTTGGCTTTGTAGGCCAGGATCATCTTCTACAATTAAAAGTTTTCGTTTCACGTTTAATTACCCGTACAGTCTTTGAAATAGCATTGAAATTTTACCCTTGAATTAACCTTTAGCCAGAGGAATTTTTAAGGTGAAGCAGGTGCCTACTTCTATCTGGCTCGTGACGCTGATTGTGCCGCCTAGTTTTCTTAAATATTCACGGCTTTGGTACACGCCGATTCCCATACCCGTAAGGCCTTTGGTACTTTCAAAAGGCTTAAATAATTGGTTCTGAATGAACTCTTCGCTCATACCAATGCCGCTGTCTTGTATAAAAAGAAAGATATGCTCGGAAGTTTGCTTGCTGGCAATGGAGACCTCTCCTGCTTTGTCGGTCGCATCTATGGCATTTTGAACGATATGCCCTATTGCGGAACGCAGTTGTTCTTTGTCTGCATGTATCCATATTGGCTGCTCAAGTGCTTCTAAAGACGGGGATGGGCTAGATTTTTTATGACTTTGGTAGATCTCTAGCAATATTTCACCTAGCTCAACGGAAGCTTCCTCATTGTTCTGGTTTGGATTATGAATTTGCTGTAGCAGGTGATCCATTTTCTCGACTGTATGGCTTGTCGTGCGAATCATATCGTCAACAAAAGCAGGGTTGGATTTGTGCTTTTCGGCATTCTTAACGAGCAAAGATAGCTGCGCGATAATGGTCTTTATATCATGAACCAGAAAGGCAGATGCTTTATTTACCGCTTCGAACTGCATGGCAGTACCTAGCTTTTCCTGAGAGTCACTTTGAACAATGTAGCTACATGCTTGCTGAGAAACAATTTTCAACAGGTCGTAATTCTCCCAGTTTAGGTCAATCGTTGCGATGGGTTCACATAGCAAGACTAATCCGGATAGGTTTTCACCGACCCCAAGGGGCAGAATCAGCCATGGGTGCTCGAGGTGAAGCATGCTTTCCGGAATTTCGATCAGCTTATATTTGCTTGGGTCTAGCATGTATTCATCGAGGTTGATGATCCAGTCATTTTGGGTGAAGAAGGTTATTAGCTCGGAATGATGGTCGATGTCTCCGAACTTTGCATCAGGTAGGTGGTATTGTGCTTTGGGTTTGAATAAACCTTCCTCGTCTTTAATCCAGATCGCGCCCGACTGGCTCCCGACCAAGTCGCCAAGGATTTTTATCGCCTGTAGTGATGGAGGGTGGGAGGTATCTGTATCAGAAAGCGCGCGTGTACTCTTGATCCATTCGTCGCGATAGTCGTATTTATAGTCGAAAAAATTCTTACTAATAAAAACCATTATACGTGCGCGTAGAATTGGAGAGCTAATTAGAAGTATTAATGTTATTAGGCCGATTACGATAAACAGTATTCGTAGAGCTTCACCCCACGTGCCACCAAATACACTGATATAGTAGCCACCGGCAGAAATTAAGATAAGGTAGATTCCGGCGACCACCAGTGTTGTCGAATGGAAAGCCATTTGACGTGAGACGTGCATTCCGATGACTTGTTTTTGGTTGTTCATTAAAGTCAACGCGATAAAAGGAGCGGCCAGGGCATTAATTGCGCCGCGCGTTTCCCATAGTGGGGCGGATAACTCGCGAAACAAGAGTGCATCTGAATACATAAAGAAGTCGTAGCAGAACAGGGTGCCAATCGCGA
Source organism: Oleiphilus sp. HI0043 (assembly GCF_001634935.1). Classification (NCBI taxonomy): domain Bacteria; kingdom Pseudomonadati; phylum Pseudomonadota; class Gammaproteobacteria; order Oceanospirillales; family Oleiphilaceae; genus Oleiphilus; species Oleiphilus sp. HI0043. The sequence continues at coordinate 24,560 of NZ_LWEY01001423.1, forward strand.
TGGTTAGGTATTTGATTCCGGAACGGCTATACATATTCGCGCTACGCCATACTTGTTCTAAAAGTAAAAGTGCGACGATAGAAAGTGATACCTGAAACAACAGAATCGAATAGCTGGACACCCATTGTGAGCCTGAGATACCTTGGGCCAAGGTAATAAAGACCATAGCAGCGAGCAGAGCGAGAATGGCCGAACTGAGATAAAAGCGGTCTCTGCCTTGTTGTTGGTTAGGAATGAAGCTAATCCCCAAGAGCGCGTAGAGAACGTCAAACCAGGCTGCATTGCGAATGAGTTCAAAGGTGTATCGTAGATAGAATGGCACATCAAAGCCTAAGCCTTGTGCGACCAATGCGCCCATCCATAAACTGCTTGCTAGCGCAGCAAGTAGTAAGGAACGATCAACGGATCTGCGTAAATACTTGCTAGCGATAAATACTGCGAGTAGCAGGAAGGCCAGGAGTCCAATACTATTTGAAATAGTTAAGAATGAAATATTCATTGAGCCGGTAGTGTGCCTGAACGTACTTATATTGGAGTGTTTTGAAAATCTGAACCTGATAGTACTTGATAGAATTGATAAATGAACAAAGATTCAGTCTGTTAGTTTTAGTGTAGCAGAGTCATGAGCAGAGTTATTGATTAAATCGCTTGGATTTGAGATTACCTAAGAGAAGTATGTTCTTAATTCAGGTCAAGCAAAAAAACCGGATTCGCTGGGATACGAATCCGGTAAATAGTGCGAGTAGTATCCATGAAAGTCTTTCATTGCTGATAATTGCACTTCGCTTATCAGACACTCAAAGTATTAGTCAGATCGCTCAAAAAACAAGCATTTTTTAATGATATTTTCTTCTAAGTTGGCGTGCTAACCTTTGATATGGTTTTTAGCCGACGAGAGATTAGCCTGTGCTGGAACTCCAGCACTTAGCGGTGTGGTTTGTGTTCTGAGTGAATATTGTCCGTATCCCAGGGCAATAGGCGGTAATGAGGTTGTGATTGGGCAAAATTCATAAAAGGGTATTTGATGATGTCGAAATAGGGGGAGTAATCGAAATCACTGGGGGTGCACAGTTTGGGGTTGCGTCGATAGATTTTTACTTCATGTTGCTCGCTGCGCTTGACCAAGGGAAGAATCGGATACTGAATTGAAGCAAAAGCCTCTGCGATCATTGTTGAGCAGACTGTCTTCGTTGTGGTGCCTACATGTGAGGTGAATAGGCTCGAGCGCCATTTTCGTGGCATCACTAGCCAGGGAAACAGAAAGCGTAGTAAATCGAAGATTTGGCGAATATCGTAGTCGGTACCAAGTCGGCCGACTGCGTAATTTATTACTTTTTGAGCATCGCCATAGGTTAAATCCCTAGGTCGGCAAATGCGCATATGCTCTCTATCGTAAGTTGATAGCGGCCTGACTAGCGTACCCATACCAAGTTCACTTTCGACAATGAGCTGAACGTCGGGTTGCCCGTCAAAATATTCTTTAACCTTTTGTCTTGTGGTAGGGTCTTCAATTTCATGAAGCCGGCCAATATACAGAGCGGCATGTGACCAGCAGCTTTGAGTAATGGTTTTGATGACATCACTCACTCGGCTACGACCTTCGATGAGGATTACGTCGCCAGGTTTGATTTCGTAGCGTGTGCGCTCAAAGTCACTCATAGGAATGCTGCTGGGAGGACGCTCGTGTGTCAACCAGCCTACGATTAAATCAATTAGTGCCGATTTACTTATCAAACCCATTTCATAAACCTTTTATTATCGATACTATTGGGTATAGACAATAAAGCTGCATTCAACAAAGGCTAAATTGTAAAATCTTATTAATGCAGGGCTGGTTAAACGCTAGTTACTGAATCAATACCGGGTGTATAGCGACACGATTACCCGTATTGAGTAGTCTCGAACGAGAGGGTGAAATATGTCAAAAGATATCGACCAGAGCGATGAGATCAAACAAATAAAGGATGGTGACCAGAGCTCGCAGCTATCCGAGAAAATCAAAGAGTCTGCACGTCAGATCTGGTTGGCAGGTTTAGGGGCCTACAATAAAGCTGAAGAAGATACCGGAAAGATTTTCGACAAGCTTGTAAAGGAAGGTGAGGAAATAGAAAGCCTGACCCGTGGCGTAGTAGAAAAACAGTTCAAGGCGGTAGAGGATCGTGTTGAGGATGTTAGAGAGAAAGCCAGCGGTACCTTCGGTAAGCTTGAGAGTGTTTTCGATCAGCGAGTATCATCGGCTTTGGTGCGCTTAGGGATTCCAACTAATCATCGTGTTGCGGAACTGGAACAACGTGTGTCTGAGCTTGAGGCCAAACTGGCTGAGAAATAATCGTTTGATCAATGATTAGAAGAACGGCCTACAAGTAGGCCTTTTTCAATTCGTTGAGTAGTTGGCGCTGTTCTTTATCTAAAAACGGTGCCACCAGCGAGATAACCTGATAAACGCCTCGAGCGAGCATGTCTTCAGACAAACTCTTGTTGCTCGAGACAATGCAGTAATTGATCCAGAACGTTGCCGTTAGTACGATATTCTCACACAAGGCTTCGAGCTCATCATTATTTGCTTCGATACTGCCTTGCTCTTCTAGTCCCTTCAAAATATTGAGCGTAGCTTTCCTTTTCTTTTGAATGATTTTATTGAAGCGTAGCTTGATATTGTCATGGCGACCGAGCACATGGACGATATCTTTATAAAGAAATTGGTACTTTTCAATGTGCTCGAATATCAAGTGCAGAAAGAACCATTGATCCTCGATATCTGGCGTTGTATTGGGCGCTTCCAACAGAGCTCCCATTTCATTTTCAAACCACTCAAATAAATTCGTCAGAATGTCAGTTTTACTTTTGAAGTGGTAGTAAAGGTTCCCCGGGCTTATATCAAGCTCGTCAGAAATCAATAGCGTGGTGACATTCGGTTCACCCAGCTCATTGAAAAGCTCCAGGCTTTTATGGAGTATTCGATCTCTTGTTTTCATTAAACGTCCGGGTCCTTATCGTGTAAACTTAATACGTTTCCTTGTCGACGGGATTAAGATAAAAGTGTGTAATCCTTTCGTCGGTAAATTTATCAAAAAAACGACTGGTATCCGAGATTAATTTTAAGGTCGGTGCTTGTCTTTGATGATCTGATACTAATACTTTGATGTCTTCAAAACCATCTTTGATTTTTGTGAATCGTGCAGTAATGCTAGATGAGACTAATTGCTGCTCAGGGTGACCAAATTCCTTTGATAAGAAATTTAGGTAATGAAGCTCTTCTTCTTTGCTGAGGTTGTCTCGTGTCGCTAGATAGCGCATCTTATGTCTATCCAGAATACAGGAAGAGTAAGAGTTTTTCTTAACCGAAGCGTGCTTTCGAAAAGCTTCCCAGAAATAGCTGTCTGTTAGATACTTGAAACTATCAATATTGTCCAGACTGGCGTTAACGAAGCTCGACACTTCGGGGTTTTGCATCACTTCATCAATCGCAGCGCGGAGCAGCCAGTCGAAGCCTTGAGCTGTTTTGTGCGCGTAGACTTGTCGATACATTTGGTGACGACTATAAACAAAGTCTTCTAGAGAGCTTAGGCCTTTTTCCGCAATTGCCAGACCGAACCAGTTAGTTTGTGGACACCAACCAAAATGAATATTGCTTAGCAGGTGGTCCAGGTTAAAGCCTCCAATTGTGACCGAGGAGTGAAAACCGTCGCGAAGCATGTAATCGGCGCGGTCTGCATCCAGCTCACCCGATACCAGGCTTGATAAAACATGCTGTAATTTGCTGGCGAATTCATCAGGTAAGGAGTCCGGATTATTCGCCAGGTCGCTGGGAGCAATCAGCGGCCAAAGGGCGTGAGCGTGTCGATTAAATAAATCACTTGGGGAAATTGAGGTGGTTTCCATCAGAGACAGAATATCTAAAGGTTCCAGGCTTGGTGCTTTGTTATCGATATCTTGCAGTATTTGCCAGGCAGCACGAACTGAAAAGTGCTCATGCTCGAGTATTGTTGGCGGATCTTTATAGATAGCGCTGGTGTCAATGCCTGCCCAAAGATGTTCAAAACGTCCTCCTTGAGCAAGAAGGGATTTAATAGAGGGGGTTCGATTGAATTGGTGCGAGAAGCTGCTATGTCCAACATCATGTAGAAGGCAGGCACAACGAACAAGCCTGTGAAAGTAGCTGATAGCTTCTAGTGTGTCGGTTTTTACCACTGAACGCTGTTCTTGGGAGCAGCGTTTCAGACAGTTTTCAATCATTGCGCGGAACATGCGCCCGCCAACATGCATGACACCTACGCTATGTAAAAAGCGTGAGTGAGTCGCGCCAGGAAATACGAGAGAAAGGATATCGTTCTGACAAATAAAGCGTAGTCGCTGAAATAAAGGGTGGTCCACCATGGCCACTTCGTGGCTCAAAAGAGGTATGCCACCGTGTACTGGGTCCATGATTAGCTTCTTATGCGCCCCAAGTAAATCTTCTATCAATAAATTCAAGCAGCGTAGCCCCAATTGTTAATTAGTGTGAATACTCTAATGAATGAGAATAGTCTCAAGGTATATTTTGATAAAAAGAGTATGTTAATACTTAGCTTTTATGCAGAAGTATATTAATTCTTTAATTACTTTAGCATGCTTGTGCAGGTTTAATCAGTTTAAGTGAAATCGTTAGGAATTTGGCGTATCGCACGGTAAGTCTGTGATCTTTAGCCAGTCCCGGTGAAAAAATGAAATTATTCTCGGTTTTGGTTAGACGTGTATTCAGCTTGTCCTATACTCGAATTATTAAATTAACCTTGATGCCGCGCCAGGCATAGTATGTCGGGTGCCTTAAAGCTTAGCCGCTGTATATCAAGCGTTATAAAAAGGCTGTGATTAATTAGTGAGTATTGTATTGACCTTATTAAATAATGTTTGGCAGGTATAGATCATGGATCAGCTAGCTGAACAT
>NZ_LWEY01001424.1:0-925 GCF_001634935.1 Oleiphilus sp. HI0043
GCCTGAAGCTAAAAGCAGCGAAAATAAATCCACTACTCGCTCTTCTAACCGTAGACGTTCAGAAAACCGTGGCGAGCGCCGTAGCAAAGCTCCTACGAAGAATGCTGAAACTGACACCAAGGGTGCAGTTAGCACAGCAAGCGAAAGCCTTAAGGAAACAACTAAGCCTGTCGCTACAACTGAGCCTAAAGCAGAAGTCTCAAAACCTAAGGTAGAAGAGAAGAGTTCATTGCCTCAAGCGAGTAGCAACGCTAGCCCTGCACCTGCTGCAACTGAAAGCAAGGAAGATAAAAGCTCTGATAAAGCTGAAGTTGCCGAAACTAAAGCTGTAGATTCGCCTAAAGCAGTAAAAGAGAGCAAAGCAGAAACAAGTGATGAAACTGCAACTGAAGTAACTACATCAGATGCCAGCTCTAGTGATAGCGAAGAGAAAACTTCGACTCGCCGACCTCGTAGCCGTAACCCTCGTAGAAATCGAGGCAATAAAGCGACAAACAGCAAGTCGGATGCCTCTCCAACGAAGACGCAAGCTGTTGCTGATAAGGAAAGCGCGACAAAAGAAATAACTGGCAATACAAGCCCTAAAGCCGAAGCGAAGCCGGCTGATGAGCATAAAGTCGAAGTTAAAAAGCCAGCTCGCCGTCGTAGACCTAACCGCTCTAACCGGGTTCACAATGACCCAAGAGCGCAATCAGCTGAAACTGAAAGCGCGGCGGCTCCTAAGTCACCAGAGCTGTCAGCTGTTAAGGTTGAGGTGAGCCCCGCTGAATCAACAGCAAAAGCTGAAGACAGTAAAGCAACTCAGACTACAGATACTGAATAGCATTTCCGCTAATTAAGTTCTGAAAGACCTCAGAGCCGGTATGAGCAATTAGTTCTTACCGGCTTTTTTATGCTTACCAGGTACTGCAGATACTAATCTGTG
>NZ_LWEY01001425.1:0-624 GCF_001634935.1 Oleiphilus sp. HI0043
CCACCTATCATATGAACACCAAGTACTCTGTCCGTCTTAGCATCTGCTAATACCTTAACCATACCTGCAGTGTTATTCGCTGCCATTGCACGGCCATTTGCAGCAAACGGACAAGTACCAACGTTATACTCAACACCGTCAGCCTTTAGCTGCTCTTCAGTACGTCCAACCCAAGAGATTTCAGGGTTGGTATAGATAACCCCGGGAATCGTATCGTAATTAACTTCAGTCTTTTGACCAGCAATACGCTCAGCAACCATAACCCCCTCTTCAGAGCCTTTATGCGCTAGCATTGGACCACGTACAACATCGCCTACGGCATAAACACCCGGAACGCCTGTATTACAATGGTCATCTACGAAGATAAATCCGCGCTCATCGAGGTTTACACCGCTATCAGCCGCTAACAAGTCTTCTGTTACTGGTCGGCGACCGACAGCGACTATCAACTTATCAACCTTAAGTTCTTGCGCACCTTTGGTATCTTCATAGCTAACGTTTACGAGGCCGCGCTTGATATCGGTACCATTAACACGCGCCTTTAATTTAATATCCAAGCCCTGCTTCTTAAATTGCTTAAGCGCTTCTTTTGCAATTTGCTGATCAACAGAACTTAAGAAGGTA
>NZ_LWEY01001426.1:0-929 GCF_001634935.1 Oleiphilus sp. HI0043
TGTTGTTTACAACTAGAGTCGCTAGCGCTTCGCCTTCGATATCTTCAGCAATGATCAATAATGGCTTGCTTGCTTTAGCAACACTTTCCAGTACAGGAAGTAGCTCACGAATGTTAGAAACCTTCTTATCAACCAATAATATAAATGGGCTCTCAAGCTCTGCACTCATATTGTCCTGATTGTTGATAAAGTAAGGTGATAAGTAACCACGATCGAACTGCATACCTTCAACAACGGCTAGCTCATCTTCGAAGCCACTACCTTCTTCAACAGTGATAACACCTTCTTTACCTACTTTTTCCATCGCTTCAGCAATGATGCTACCAACAGAGCTATCGCTGTTTGCTGAGATTGTGCCTACTTGAGCAATCGCTTTAGTATCTTCACATGGACGAGCAAAGCCTTTAACCGCTTGAACTGCAACTTGCACACCTTTGTCGATGCCACGTTTCAGGTCCATTGGGTTCATACCCGCAGCAACAGCCTTCAAACCTTCGTTAACGATAGACTGAGCCAAAACTGTTGCAGTCGTTGTTCCATCACCCGCAGCATCATTAGTTTGTGATGCAACTTCTTTTACCATCTGCGCACCCATGTTTTCGAACTTGTCTTTAAGCTCGATTTCTTTCGCAACAGACACACCATCTTTAGTCACCGTCGGTGCACCAAAAGATTTGTCTAATACAACGTTACGACCTTTAGGGCCCAAAGTTACCTTTACTGCATCTGCTAGAATGTTTACACCGGCCAACATGCCTTGACGAGCCGAATCACCAAATTTAACGTCTTTAGCGCTCATATACTTTTCCTACTTAAACTGTTTGCCTATTTAGTTAGGCACTTTTAAAATAATTCTCTGAACCGGCTAACCGGTACTAAGCTTCTATCACGCCGTAAAGGTCGCTTTCACTCATAATCAATAGCTCTTC
>NZ_LWEY01001427.1:0-879 GCF_001634935.1 Oleiphilus sp. HI0043
AAACTCATCTTCTCCTGCACCTTCGGCCGCAGTACGCACAATAAAGCCCGAGCCTGCCTCTTCGTTATCTACCTGACAATTCAAAACAAGCTGCTTTAAACGCTCTCGCTCTACTTCATCTTCGATACGTTGAGATATACCAATATGTGAAACACTTGGGATATAAACCAAGTAACGGCTAGCAATTGACAGCTGAGTGGTTAAACGGGCACCTTTCGTACCAATGGGATCCTTGATGACTTGAACAACAAGCTCTTGACCTTCGCGCAACAATAATGCGATATCTGCATTATTCTCACTTTCGCCAGTTTCACCGACTTGTGGGTTAGAGGTGATATCAGAAACGTGTATAAATGCGGCGCGCTCAAGACCAATATCAACAAATGCAGCCTCCATTCCAGGAAGCACACGGACTACTTTTCCTTTGTAGATATTACCAACGAAGCCACGACAACTTGAACGCTCGATATACACTTCTTGCAGCATTCCGTTTTCTACAAGCGCTACACGAGTTTCAACCGGCGTAACGTTAATTAAAAGCTCTTCACTCATAGCACTACCTGAAACTTTCCTGTCAAAATAATAAGATTAGCAGCTATTGAAACGAAGCGGCATATCAAAGCGTTTTTTTATTATCGCAATGCAAAAACAAGACGGTCGGTGAAAATTAATACAAAAGGCCAAACTAAGGCGCTTGATAGTGCAGCTCCCAGATAAGACATATTATTATCGACAGCGCCAAGCGCTCCTCTGATAGTCATCACAATCATCAACAAAATTCCGATAATAAAAAATATTACCAAGGACTGCTGTAGTACCGGAAACATTTTTAAGCGTTGATGCATCGTCAAAACCAAATAAGAGACGATACAGCAAGCA
>NZ_LWEY01001428.1:0-809 GCF_001634935.1 Oleiphilus sp. HI0043
GTTTAAAGAACGCTGTCTTTTTAATTTATTTAACCATTATAAAGCTCAAGGTGATATGTTAATTTTCGCCTTGTCACAGCCGGTAGACGCCTTGAATATCTGCTTGGCTGATTTGTTGTCACGCCTAAAATCCGGTTTATTGATAAGCCTGAAAGCTTATAGTGATGCTGAAAAAGAACTAATCATGCAGCAGGTTGCGATACATAAGGGCTTTAGCTTGGAAGAGGGCGTTTCTACTTTTATTATTAAGCGTAGCGGGCGCAACTTAACAGAGTTGCTAGCGTTACTTGATCAACTAGACAAAGCGTCGCTCACTGAGCAGCGTAAATTGACAATTCCGTTCGTCAAGAAAGTTTTAAATTGGTAGCTCATCAGCTGCAGGGAGAAAAAAATGATTCGCGTAGTATTCAACCAGAAAGGCGGTGTAGGGAAGTCGAGTATTACTTGCAATCTTGCAGCTATTTTCGCTGCTAAGGGACGCAGAACCTTGGTTGTTGATTTGGACCCGCAAGGTAACTCTACTCACTATTTAATGGGAAAGCCTGCTGCTGAATTGAATGACTCGATTGCCGATTTTTTTGAGCAAACGCTTTCATTTAATTTGTTTAATAAAGATCCTGCCGACTTTGCGCATAAAACCCCCTTCGACAATCTCTATGTTTTGCCCTCTAGTCCTGAGATGGATTTTCTTGAAAGAAAGCTGGAGGCTAAGCATAAGATCTATAAACTCAAAAATGCCTTAAGAGCATTAGAGAGCCAGTTTGATGAAATTATCATCGATACAGCGCCTGCTTTAAATTTCTATACGC
>NZ_LWEY01001429.1:0-1215 GCF_001634935.1 Oleiphilus sp. HI0043
GGAGTTTCTACAAGTCATTTTACCTCTAGGGTTCTATATTGGTATTTTGCTCGCTTATGGGCGCATGTACCTTGAAAGCGAAATGACCGTTTTGCACTCCTGCGGCATGAGCCGAAACCGTCTACTGAAAATGTCTCTTAGCCTCTCTGTACTTATCGCAATTTTCGTCGGTACAACCAGCCTATACGCAACACCATGGGGTTTTCAGAAAGCAAAAGACTTGTTAACCGAGAGCGCAAATCTATCAGAGTTTGAATTATTATTTGCAGGACGCTTTCAAGAGCAGCGTTCCCAAGGAAGAGTCACCTATGTAGAGTCTATTAGCGACGATAAAAAAACGCTATTTGGTGTATATATTGCGGAAACCGAGAGGCAGTCACAAACTTACGCTGAATATGGCGTAATGAATACCAATGAAACAACAGGTGAAAAGTTTCTACTACTCCACAATGGCACGCGCTATCTTGGTAGCCCTGGAGAGAATGCATTTAAAGTCATGCAGTTTGATATGCTGGGTGTAAGAATTGATGACCAAACAGTGAAAGAAGCGAAATCTTATAAGATAGCTGCTCGGCCGACCAGTCAGTTGTTGAGCGCCCAAGACAACGCTTCAGCGGCCGAACTTCAGTGGCGGCTTTCACTCCCCTTCCTAGCACCTATCGTTTGCTTGCTAGCGGTTGCCTTCAGCAAGGTTAACCCCAGACAGGGTCGCTTTGTCCACCTATTCCCAGCAATGCTAATCTATGTAGCCTATCTCGGGTTATTGATGACAGCGCGCAGTAAAGTTGAAAAAGGCGATCTACCACCGGCTATCGGAATGTGGGCTGTTCATGCTTTATTCTTCGTTATTTCACTCTTAATGCTGTATCGGGAAAACATAGTTAACCTGCTCAAATCAAAACGATCTTCTGTACCTGAATAAGCCAAGATACCTAAACGATCGTACATCTCTAACATTGCGAACATAACTAAGCATTCGACATTTACATTCTCGCGTTTAGCATTACACTTAATTGATCAGTTCAGAAAAATTTCTGAACTAATTCATTGCCAGTTGCCAACAGATCTCAGGAGTACAGCGTGCTTTTACGTACCAGTGTCATAATTCTAGCCTTTTTCATTGCAGCCTGTTCGGGGCCTACTCGAAAGCCACAAGAACAAGCCATTTTCCAGACCCTGGTTGAAGATGTCACCTTTAGAAAGCTTGCTGATCAC
>NZ_LWEY01001430.1:0-817 GCF_001634935.1 Oleiphilus sp. HI0043
ACATTCGACAGTCAAATCGAGCTGCTTTTCGCGTAACTCATCGAGCTCAAGCCTGAAAATACTAACTGGGCGTGCAGGACGCTCTATCGTGATACCTTTGCGCGCATATTCATATAAGGGGCGACCCTGATGCTTTAGCGCAGAATACATAGATGGCACCTGCTCTATGTCACCTTTAAATTTCTCTAGCAAGCTTAATAAGGGAGCTTCACTGAGTGCAGGCACTTCTTTGATCTCGACCGTTTCGCCATCACTATCACCGGTCGTCCGGATATCTCCTAGAGTCGCGGTTGTGTAATAGCCTTTATTCGCATCAAGTAGATAACGAGAGAACTTGGTTGCCTCACCAAAACAAATTGGTAAAACACCCGTCGCTAGAGGATCAAGACTTCCGGTATGACCTGCTTTTTGAGCACCAAATATCCGCCGAGCTTTTTGCAAGGCAAAATTTGAAGTCATCCCTTGAGGCTTATCAAGCAACAACACCCCGTTTAGCAGGCGTCCTTTTCTTCTACGCGCCAAAGGGACTAGCCTTCGTTATCCGTAGGAGTATTGGAATCTTCATTCCCCTCATCGACAGACAAATCAGCGTCTTTCTTTCGAGCCTGAGAAATAAGATTATCGAGTTGACGGCCGCGTTTAACCGAAGCGTCAAAATGAAAACGTAGTTGCGGGATAGTTCTAAGCTTGATCATACGACCAAGCTCGCTGCGCAAGAACCCTGCTGCTCCGTTAAGTACTTTAATCGTACTTTTTACCTCAGCCGCATCAGCATCCAGATCATCAACTGTGAGTAAGGTAACATAAACATCGGCAA
>NZ_LWEY01001431.1:0-1492 GCF_001634935.1 Oleiphilus sp. HI0043
CCCCGTAGACTTCCGAAAAGATGCTTTGGTGCTACTTCAAATTGCCGCTTTCTACAATGGCAAGAAAATGGAGTTCAAAGTACTGGGCGAGATCAAACACACCTCGATCGCTCCGGACGGCTTCACGCTTGGCGTATTTATTAAAGAAGCGCCGGACACTGCTTTTGCATTTTTAAAAAATATGCTGAAGGTCAGATCTAAATCAAGGGAATCAGTAATTTGCCTCTGACTTTTCGTTAATTTTTCATCACAGCCTATGATAATATTCCAATAAGGTAATAAGCTTAGTTTCAGGCAGAGGCTCCTTTACATGTGTGGAAGATTTGAAGTAGACAAAGCCATCGTCGATACAGGCGTATTCGAAGCATTTCATATACTTTTTCATGCCATAAACAATCATGACCAACGCCCTTCACAAGAGGTCGCCTGCCTTCACTATCAGCATGAGAAGCTATCGCAAACGCCTGCTCTCTGGGGGATCAACCCTCACTGGGCACATCACACCATATTCAACGCTCAGGCAGAAACCGTCGCCACCAAGAAGACCTTTAGTTCTGCTTATGCACTACACCGTTGCGTAGTACCCTGCTCGGCCTGGTTTGAATGGACAGGAGAGCCCGGGCACAAAATAAAACACCGTTTTTCACCGGCAATAGACGACGTTCTGTTTATGGCAGGAATACTATTTCCACTGAACTCAGGTGGCTTCCAGCTTGTTACCCTCACATGCGAAGCCGACCCTAATTGTGGAATTTATCACCATAGAATGCCTTTGTTAATCGAAGCATCAAAGGTGAAGGACTGGCTGGCACTGCCACGACCAGCCAATGAGATAAATCAATTTCACGATCATCACGCACTCCAGATTCACCCACCGATCAGTTCAACCCCGGCGACCTTCGAGCGCATAAGTGACTAGTAACCAAAACTACATTTTAGCAATCAGAGAATCCGGTAAAACACGCATAAGAGGCGCAACAATCGCCCAAGGCATTCGAGGAAGGGTAGAAGCTTTAACTTTCTTTTCAACCAGATCGGCAAACTGCTTAGCGCCCTGCTCTACATTGATAACAAAGGGCCTGCTGGGCAAACTACGGTTAATTTCCGTATCGATAAAACCGGGGTTAATGACACTCACATCAACATTGTCATTTAAGGTCTCCAGCCTAACCGCCTCCATATAGGTAGCCAAACCCGCTTTTGAAGCAGAATACGCAGCATTTCTTGGTAAACCTCGATAGCCCGCAACGGAAGCGGTTGCCACAATATGCCCACCACCTTGGGTCCGGAATGCTTTAAGCGCAGCCCTGACGGTAGCGATAGCACCATTTAGATTAGTATTGATTACGGCGAGCTGGTCATCTAAAGAGGCAATCTCGGCTTTGCCTGAGCGGGCAATCCCGGCATTAGCAACGATCATATCTAAACGCCCCAAAGAAGATTGAAAGCCCTTAATCACCTCATCCACCTGCGAAGTATCAGTGACATCAAG
>NZ_LWEY01001432.1:0-904 GCF_001634935.1 Oleiphilus sp. HI0043
CTTAATTTGGTGATGCGTTGGGCCAGAATGAGGGCATAGATAAACATCAGTGCGATGATCAGGGCAATGATAGCGCCGGTTTTAATTGCAATAGCTTGTAGTCTGGTTTTGTGTTGTTCAAGTACATGGCTGGCAGCTTCATCGATGACGACTAGGCCTATGGCTTTATTATCCTTAATGATTGGGTAACAGGTCGTTATTCTGGAGTCCGGAGCGTCGCCTTTCATATGCTGGTATTGCTGAACGCTACCCTTCAAGGCATTGTTTAGGCAGTCTTGATCAAGTTCAAAGCCGCCTTTGTCTCTTGCTGCAAAGGCCCACTCGCGGCCCCGGCGGTCGTAGATGCCTAAATGCGCGTAGTTGGACTTCAGCTGGTCAATGACTCGCTGTAGCTCTCTTGCATGAAGTTCTAGAGGGTTAAATTGACCTGCCAACTCAGACGGTAGTGTCGAGATAATTGCCTTGGGACCAAGGGAGGGCTGCTGGTCGACATCGACAACTGCAATATGCAGTTCTGCTCCTTGGGTATCTAATTGGCTTAGGGGAAGGCGAAATTCAACAACATAGCCTGACTCAGAACGTCGCCAAAAGCCTTGAATGCCTGTCTGGTGACTTTCGATCTCAGTACTGGGTGCGATACCGTATTCCCATTCATGATTACTGAAGTAACTCGCTAAGGGGCCTTCATGTTCAGCAGGAAGAATGATGCGTTCAATATGGCCTTCTGGTGCGCGATAACTTAAGCGAATATGATCACTATAATCGAGCCGAAGGTGGTTGCGGCGATAACTGACTAGTTCGTCAGTGACGGCGATAGCTGCGTAAAGGTAATGCTGGGTTTGAGCCAGTTGTAAGGTAAAAGCCGCTTCAGGAGAATCTGTCGTATTGGTTTGTCTATAGCGCT
>NZ_LWEY01001433.1:0-1490 GCF_001634935.1 Oleiphilus sp. HI0043
AGTATTCGTGCGGTAATCGATGAAGGTAATGATTCCAGTATTGAATATGACGGCCCTGCACAGTGGATGCGTGATATGGGAACTAGCGGCCCAGAAGCCTGTACCACAGGGGATGTCGAAAGTGGCGCGGTTGAAGCGGACTACGACCAAGCTGTCGAGGACTGTGGCGGCCTGGATAAGCTGCTAACGACAGAAGAAGTGAACGATACCGTTTGGTACAGCGAGCAAGATACGGTTGCTTTTGATAGCGGTGGAACCGGCAGCTTCGAAGACCATCACACTGGAACTGAATACACGACTACCTGGTCGATAGATTCTGGCTTTGTTCGCTTTACGGCGACAAGTGCTTCAGGAGTATTCTCTCGTAAGCTAGGCATCTTGTCTGATGGCTTCCCTCATATTTCTACCAAGTTCTTCCATGATGGTGAAGCTAATGACTACATTGCTAGCATGCTGTATGCAGTGAGTGAAGATGCGACTGACAGTGACTCAGACGGTATACCGGATGATATTGATAACTGTCCGACTGATGCAAACAGTGATCAGCAAGATAGCGACCATAATGGAATAGGTGATGCCTGTGATGGGGGAGACACCTCTGGTCATATGTTTACGGTAGAAGAACTTTCTGACCAAACTCGCTTTAATGTTTACTTCGACGATGCGCCAGATGATGGTGGCGACCCTTACTACATTATGGAGTCCATGACCTTTAATTCTGATGGCTCGTTTAGTGCTGAGCTAGATGACAATGCCTTGTCGCGCGGAGAATCACACTATTCAGGTGACTGGAGTATAGAAGCCGGGGACTTGGTTTTATCACTCAATGGAGGCACAGAAACAGAATATATTCACGCCTTTGGGGTCGATGATGAAAATGGTGCGCTACTGGTATGTTGGGGGTCTGTACCTTGTTCTGATGACACGGAATGGTTCTTTGATGGGCAACTATCAGCTGAATCCTTCTTGATGGCAATGAATAATGGTGGGACTGGTGGTACTACAGTCGAAGATGCTGACGGTGATGGTATTGTCGATCAGGAAGATGCGTTTGTTGATGATGCGACAGAGCAGTTTGATACCGATGGCGATGGTATCGGTGATAACGCCGATGCTTGTCCATATACAGCTGATACCACATGCGATGGCTCGGGTGTTCCTAATATGTCTGGTGAGTACCTACTTGCCTGGAGTGTTGACGGAACTAACCCAGATAACGAGATGCTAAATGACTCTGGTGATCAATGTGTTGCGGAAGATGAGTTATCAGGTTTTGCTTTGGTTCGAGTACAGCAGGAAGGAAACCAGGTTATTCTCAATGGAGGTGACGGCGAAGACGGCTGGATGTCGATTGGTACGATCGATACTAATGGCGATTTCTCTGTAGAAGAGCTTAATAACGAACCGGGTCGAAGCTTTGTACTATCAGGTAACTATGATGGTACGGGTATAGCTGGTGGGAGTTTTACGGATTCAGAGCAAAATGAAAG
>NZ_LWEY01001434.1:0-8032 GCF_001634935.1 Oleiphilus sp. HI0043
AATAAATGTTTAATTTGTATAGAGTATTGTCTAATATATGCTCAATAATAACGTTCTTTAAAAGACGATTTTTTATCATAAAAAGCCATGACTACAGACAACACACAACAAATAATGAACGAATTGAAGGTAAATAAGCTACCTTCTCTTCCTCATGTATTGGTTGAAATGCTGGAAGCTTGTCAGGAAGACGGCGCAACCTTTCAGCGAATGTCACAAATAATTAGTCATGATGCTGCGATCACCGCACGCGTTATATCCCTGGCAAATTCGTCGTTCTACAATCGCGGAACCGAAATAAAAAGTATTGAGCGCGCTCTACTTGTTTTGGGTACCGATACAATCAAGACGATTGTTATCACTGCGGCGGTACAACAATTCTTCTCGGGCTTTAAGAGTCAACACCTCGTTTTTTTGAAACAGTTCTGGAAGCACTCTCTGAGCACAGCTTTAATTGCAAAAGCATTAGCGATCCTGACCAGCTACCCTAATCCTGATGAAGCCTATCTGACTGCATTGCTTCACAACATCGGGGAGGTGGTTCTCGACAGTCACTTTCCACAAGAGTATGCAGAACTTCGTAGTAAGCCAGAGGTTCTTACTCATAAGCTCTGTAAATTTGAGCAAGAAGCATTTTCAGTTGACCATACTCAAATAGGAGCATGGCTCGCAAAAGAGTGGAACTTAAGTAGCTTTGCTGTTGATGCGATTGAGTTCCATCACGCCGAGCCTGAATCTATTCAGGATGCTCATCACCTGGTTAAGCTCATATACCTTTCAAGCCAGTTAGGCACTTTTCAGCAGGATTATTTCTCAGGCGACAGTTTCGCAGACTTGGGTTACCAATTATTTGAACTAAACAGCGCACTACTAAAAGAAATTGTCTTTAAAGTCGAAGGCGATGTTAAAGAAATGGCCAAGACTCTAAATATCGAAATAGACATTCAAGCCGACATAGATAGTGAAAACGATAAAAAAGCCCAAGTAAAGCTGGCCGAGCAAGTCCGAAAGATTGGTCTTATCCAGAATGTTAGCACTGAACTGAGTCACGCCCAAAACCGAGATGAGCTAGGAAGGTCACTACGCACGAGCCTTGAGCTACTTTTTGGTTTTAGCCAAAGCGAAGTCTACTGGTTTAACCCCGAATCTAAAGAGCTCGTTTCAGGCCAGGCACATGGCGACAATGAAGTACCTATTAAAGTGAAACTAAGTAATGAGCGCAGCCTAGTCGCGCAGTCAGCCGCAAGAAACCAGGTAATGTGCTCACTTGACCACAATATTGAGGCCTCAAGCTCAGCCAATGACTCAAACAACTTATCAGTTGTCGATCAGCAGATAACTAGGGGACTCAATAGCACGGGTATTGTTTGCTGTCCGATTCGGACTCATGAAGACTTATTTTGCGTATTGGTGATTGCCTGTGAACACTCTCTGAGCCAAAGCTCACACCAAATACGTTTATTAAAGTACTTTACCGAGGAAATGGCCCAGGCTTGCAGTAAGACCACGGAAAAAATTACACGCATTGAGAGCGATGCCAGCACTGAAGCTATGGCACAGCGAGCCAGGGAAATAGCCCACGAAGCCAACAACCCCTTAAACATCATTAATAACTATTTGGTCTCTTTGTCTAACAAACTAACGGGGCCTGCAGAAAGTTACGAGCAACACGAGCTAGCTGAAGAGCTTGATATTGTCAGAGAAGAACTAAATAGAACAAGTCAGATTATTTTACGTTTACGCGACCTAAAACAAGAAGCCGTCGAAACACAGTCCGGCGTCGACATTAATACCGAAATCAAGAATCTTTGCACCTTATATGAGCATTCTTTATTCGTCTTGCACGACACTTCCTATCAGCTAGACTTAGATCAGGACTTGAAGCGAATCGGCACGAAAAGGAACCAGTTCAAGCAAATCATTACAAATCTGATTAAAAACGCCTCGGAAGCAATGCCTGAAGGCGGCATTATTTTTATCAGCACGGCAGCCAATATCAACCTTAATGGCCAGGGTTACGTAGAAATCCTGATCAAGGACCAAGGCCCAGGCCTGCCAGAAGAAATAGCAAAAAGCCTTTTTAAACCTGTTACCTCAACAAAAGGTGACGGACACTCAGGCTTGGGCCTGAGTATTACCAAAAACCTCGTCAGGGATGCTAAAGGTACCATTAGTTGTAGAAGCAACGAAAAAGGAACGACGTTTCAAATCTTTCTTCCTCAAGAAAGCCTATAGTCCATGTGTATGGAAGCGACTATAGGAGAGGAATATGGAGCAGTAATGAACGTAGTGATTACGTAGTGGTCAAGAGTTAGCATGAAAATACAAAAAACAGAGCAGAATCTAAGTCTGCAAACTGAACAAGCCTGCATTCTTATCGTCGACGATGAGTATCGCCTACTTAAAAGTCTTGAGAACCTTCTACTCAACAAAGGCTATCAAGTTGTTTGCGCACATGGTGGCCTGCAGGCCTGTGAAAAGCTATCATCAGAAGACTTTGATCTAGTTCTTCTTGATCTGAATATGGCTGATCTCAATGGTCATCAAGTGATGGACTTTATCACTCAAAAAGAAATCGATGTTGCAACAATTGTTGTCAGCGGCGAGTCTTCTTTTTCTGCGGTAAGCAAAGCTTTACGACGTGGCGCGTATGATTACTTGCGTAAGCCCTATGACCCTGAAGAACTGCTTTCTACCATGGAAAGCGCCCTGCAGAAGGTGATGCTTGAAAAAGCACACCACGCTATGCAATCGAGACTACAAAAATCTGAAGAACTTCACCGCTACATCGTTAACAGTTCTCCTGATATCGTTTTCATGCTCGACAAAAGTGGTCGATTCACTTTTCTGAACAACAAAGTAGAAAGCATTCTTGGTTATAAGAAAACAGACTTAATCGGCCGAAACTACCTGGATATTATTGAAGAGAATGACCTGGAGCGTGCCAGCTATCTATTTGAGGAACAGTTCGGTAAAAAACAGGATACCTGGTCTTCAGAGTTGCGCCTGAAAGCTAAAAAATCAGACCATACAGCGCGCTATTTTGAAGTCACTTTCTTCCCTATTGAGCGTAAAGTAAGAACCTCAGTTACAGACATTTCCGGAAAAAAGAAAACGCTTACCAAAGTGATTGGCACCTATGGAACAGCTCGTGACATTACCGAGCGAAAAGAAGCCGAAGAGTTTATTAACTTTCAGGCCTATCACGACCTTCTTACACGCCTCCCGAACAGAGCGCTGTTTAAAGACCGTCTAAACATCTCTATCGCGCAGGCCAAACGAAACAAGAATCATGTCGCCGTCATGTTCCTGGATCTGGATCGCTTTAAAGTGGTCAACGATACTTTGGGGCACGCTATGGGCGACCGCTTATTGCAGTCTGTGGCCCTTCGCCTTGAAAGCTGCGTCAGAAAGTGTGATACCTTATCTCGTTTTGGTGGAGATGAATTCACCCTACTTCTGCCATCAATTTCTTCGCCTGAAGATGCCAGAACCATTGCCAAGAAAGTCATTTCAACACTCAAAGCCCCTTTCGACCTGGGTGAGCATGAAGTATTTGTCGGCGTAAGTATTGGTATTGCCGTCTACCCTAATGGCGGGAACACGGTTGACCAGCTCATCCAAAATGCCGATGTTGCTATGTACCATGTAAAGGGACGCGGTAAAGATGGTTACCAGTACTACAGCGAAGATATGGCCATCCACACCTCAAATCGTTTGAGCCTGGAAAGAGACCTTAGAAACGCACTGGAACGTAACCAGTTCAAAGTTTATTATCAGCCTCAAATTTCTGCCAAGACAGGTAAGACCATCGGTGTTGAAGCGCTGGTAAGATGGCAGCATCCTGAGCGTGGTCTAATCTATCCTGGCGAGTTTATTCCTTTAGCCGAAGAAACCCGACTAATGTCTGATATTAGCGACTGGGTACTGCATTCGGCCTGTAAAGAAATTAAATCCTGGATCGACAGCGGCCAAAGTGACATTCGCTTATCAGTAAACTTCTCACCTCTCCAGGTTGAACACCCGCGCTTTGTACAGCGTTTACTATCCAGCTTGCGCCAGGCAGATTTCCCGCCCGGAAATCTCGAAATCGAGCTCACTGAAAATGTTATTATGAACGACCTTGA
Organism: Oleiphilus sp. HI0043; assembly: GCF_001634935.1. Lineage (NCBI taxonomy): Bacteria > Pseudomonadati > Pseudomonadota > Gammaproteobacteria > Oceanospirillales > Oleiphilaceae > Oleiphilus > Oleiphilus sp. HI0043. The sequence continues at coordinate 4,128 of NZ_LWEY01001434.1, forward strand.
GAATATGACTCAAAAACTCAGACAACTCTCTGAGCATGGCGTCACCATTGCCATTGACGACTTTGGCACGGGTTATTCATCACTGAACTATATTCATAAACTGCCTATTCATACTTTGAAAGTAGACCAGTCCTTCATCAAGGATATTGAAGATACACACGATGATGCCTGCATCGTTAATGCTATTGTATCCATGGCCCACGGCCTGAAACTCAATATTGTTGCCGAAGGCGTCGAAACCGAGACTCAACTAAGTTACCTAAAGTCTTTGGGCTGCCAGGAGATTCAAGGCTTCTATTTTGGTAGAGCCGTTCCAGGCCGTGACGCACTTGAACAGATTAACAACAATGCGAGCCAGCTTATTGAGATATAAGCTGGCCTTTTTCCTCAGAACATCCATAATAATGCAAAGCCTTATAGTCAAACCTGCCTCTTCTCTTTGAAAGCTCAAACCATGTTAGACAAATACAGATTAATTGGACGTTCCTACGACACTTTAAGCAAACTATATAGCGGCAATGCTATACAGGAATGCCGCTTAGCGATGCTTGATGAAGAACTCGTCAAGACTGGTAGTAAAGTCTTATTTGCTGGTGCGGGACAAGGTGATGATGCCATTAGAGCAGCTGAACTCGGTGCTGAATCGACATTAATTGATTTATCACCAACAATGATGGATACCAACCTCAAACTTATTGAGAAGCACCCCGATAAGGAGTCACTCAATATTAAACCTATCCTTGGTGACATACTCAAGCATGAAGCAAAAGCTAATTATGATGTCGTGGTTGCCAACTTCTTTCTAACAGTATTTGAGAAAGACAAAATGAATGCGGTGTTAGACCACCTGATCAAACTGTGTAAACCAGGTGGCTACGTGATTATTGGTGATTTTAAAACTGCCAGTGGCAATATATTTCAAAAGACTGCTCAGCAAGCCTACTGGCTAACCGCCGCAACGGCTTTCTTTGCGGTCGCAGGCAATGCTATTCATGGCCTTTACAATTACGCAGACCTACTTGAAAAGAAGGGTTTGAAGCTCTGTAAAGAGCAGACTTTTAGCGTACTGGGCCAACCCGCATTTCAGTCCATACTGGCCGAGAAACAGTGAAGCTGGTATTGAGCTAAGCCCAAGGCTTGTAATGATTCCGAGAACACCTCTTCATTAGGCGTCATCTCAGAAAAATAAATCTGATGAATCGCGTTCTTTGTAGAGAGATCTTGCCCTGGAATAACCCCCTGCTCACCAGCCAACAAATGCTGCACTCGCTTTGCAATCGCTTCACCGGAATCTACCCAGCTTACCTGGGGAAGCAAGGCACTAAGCTGATCTTTAAGTAAAGGGAAATGAGTACATCCCAAGACAACCACATCTACCCTTGAGCCATCGACTTCTTGTTTAAACGGTGCCAGCACTCGAGCAAGAAGTGCTTGATCAACTGGGTAACCCGACAAGTGCATTTCGGCTTGTTCAACAAGCTCACTGCTACCAATTCGAACCACGCAACAATGACTTGCATAGTCCTTAATTAATTGATCTGTATATTGGCGCTTAACCGTTGCCGGAGTCGCTAATAACCCTATCACCGCGCTTTGGGTCATCTGGGCTGCGGGCTTTATAGCGGGTACAACGCCGACAAAGGGCACATCAAACTCCGCCCGTAAATCCGGCAGGACTAGGGTGCTAACAGTATTACAAGCCAGAACAACCAGCTCTGGCTTATGTTGGAGCAACATTGCCGAGACAACTTCTCTTAAGCGTTGCCGAAGCACCTGCTCCGGCAACAAACCATAAGGGAAGTAAGCGTCGTCTGCAAAATAGATAATTTGCAACTCTGGCATTGTCGCCAGAATCGATTGGCAGACACTCAAGCCCCCTACTCCGGAATCTAGTACCAGAATCGAGCGAGCAGCGGGCGACTGTGTCAAAGGGTGAGGCCTTTTAGCGCTGCACAGAACGCTTGCGCATTGCGACAAATAGCGCAAACAAGCAAACTAGTACAGGCACTAAAAAGATATTAATCAACTTCAAACGCGTACCCAAGTTTTCAATATCCTGGTCCAACTGATGCTGAACATCTCGCAACTGTTTACGAATTTTAAGCTTCTCAACCTGAAAGCTTTCTAACTCTTGGGCTTGCTCATCAGTAAATAGAGCACCATCACCTTCACCCCGTAAACGCTCCAGATCCATCAGCTTACTCTCAGTTGCCTGAAGCTCTTCTTCGAGCAACTCTTGCTGCTCCAGGAAGCGCTCTTCAGCCGCCATACGTATATCTTCAACTTTATCAAAAGGACGATTAAAGCGCCCCTGACTACGAATTTGAATTAGCTCCGGATGCCCCGAAAAGTTTTCCAGAGCATTAACCAGGAAACTACCATTATCGGCCCAAGGCGTGGCAATCTGCTGACCAAAGAAATTCTGAACCTGAATCCACAGTCGATCTGTCAGTAGATCTGAATCCGCAACAATCATCAAGTTAAGCGCCTCACCTTCGCTTATTTCCGGTAAAAGCGTTTCGCTAACTGTTTCGGTTTTCTGAACCTCTTCGGCATCCAAAGAGTCGCCCTCAGCATTTGGCTCATCGCTATCAGATAAGATCTGCTTCTGCACTGTTACACCTTCAGGAAAAGCGGTCTTCGCTTTCCCTGAAACTCTTACAGCAAGGGCATAGCGCTCGCCCGTTGGTTCAAAGTCATTCAATAAGTCTTGAGGGTCTTGCAGATTTGTTAAGAGCTCAGCTTTTTGTGGCATTGACTGTTCACTGCTCGATAACAAGACATTCACTTCCGTCTGACGGTCTTCAAGACTATCCAGGATACCCGCTGAAGACCAGTTCATGCTCTCTAATCCGAACAAGACAATGTCTTCGCCTGAGCTCGCCGTGCTCGGGTCCATCCCTAACAAGCCAATATGTCGCACCGGATTTCGGTTCTGTCCAAGCCCGACAACCATAGAGTTTGCGAAGTCAGTCACGATCACATCTTCGCGCAACTGGAGACCCCAGCCAGGCAGCAACTTATTAAGATCTGAACGTTGTACAGAAGGAATTCCGCTTTGTCCGGCAAGTGCCTCAGAGTACGGGTCGAGAAATACCAAGGTTCTCCCACCCTTCAGGACAAACTGATCTATCGCAAACAACAAACTATCTGAAAGGTTTTGAGGTGCAACAAGCAAGAGCACATCCACCTCAGGAATTTCGGTGGCATTGTCTTCTATCCATTCCAGTTCAAAGCCTTCCTGCATATATTCGACAATCGACCAAGCTGGACGTGTCTGTCGAGTCATATAATCAAAGCCGCCATTGATTTCCACGCCACTATAAATTCCGACTTTAGGCAAAGCCGTCTTTGACAGAGACGAGATCAAACGCGTCAATTCATACTCAAGGAATGCCTCTTTGTCTGGCTGCATAAATGGAATCACTTCTTCTGCGCCGTCTTCATTCTGTACACGCAAGCCAAAGTAAATTTCGTCACCTCGGGAACCTGCTGGCACGCCTTGCAAGCCAGCCAAGGAAGCTTCATCTTCAGCTTCCGAGAAAGGCACAGGATCTACTTTTTCGAAGCTGAGCTTCCCGTCAGATAGACCTACATACTCTTGCAACAATTCTTCGACTCTTTGAGCATAAGTCCTTAAAGCAGGAAGCTGTGAACTCGCTTTATCAGAAAAATACAAGGTTAAGTTCACGGGCTTATCAAGACTTTTAATTATTTTCTTAGTGCCGTCAGACAAGGTATACAAACCATTTTCAGTCAAATCCCAGCGAACACCGCTTAGCAGTTTGGAGCTCACGAGAATCACCACAAACATGGCAATAAATACAATCAATAAACCTTTAGATGATTTTAAATTAGTCATGTCTATCTCCCCTTAATCCGCTTTCTTCATATCAACGACCAAA
>NZ_LWEY01001435.1:0-1387 GCF_001634935.1 Oleiphilus sp. HI0043
TACATAAAAGAGCCCGATGGATAGCGCGAGTCTTCCAAGACCCCTTAACTGGCACCTGTGAAGACCTGACGATTGAGGAAAACCTTGCACTTGCGCACGCACGCACCTCACGAAGAGGGCTAAAACGAGCCGCTCGAAGAGAGTTCAAACAAAGCTTTATTAATAAGTTGAAGAGCCTGGAGCTTGGCCTGGAATATCGTTTAGAAGATAAAATTGGACTGTTGTCAGGCGGTCAACGACAAGCGGTCAGCCTCCTAATGGCAGCACTTCAACCTTCAAAATTACTACTGCTTGACGAGCATACTGCTGCCCTGGACCCGAAAACAGCCAAATTTATCCTTAACTTAAGCGAAGAGATTATTCGTAGCGAAAAACTAACTGCCTTAATGGTTACACACAGCATGAATCAGGCCTTAAGCGTTGGCGATAGAACCTTGATGCTTCATCAGGGCCAGGTTGTTCTGGATGTCAGTGGCAAGCAGCGCGAAGGTATGAACAGCCAAGACTTACTGGATCAATTCCATAAGAATCATGACGCCTTGGATGACGATAAATTAGTACTTTCCTAAACTGGCACTGACTCTTACAAAGACATTTAGTGCCGAAAGTGACTCACAACACCCGTCGCCTGATCGAGTGTTAAGCCATATTCAGACACTAAATACGCCACTTCTCGCTGCTCAGACTGACTCATACTCAAATGCAAAGAAGGCTCTTCCTCTTTATTCTTTCCAGCGACTACCTCTAATTGGCCGCGACGAATACGCAGTTTTCNTCGTCGCTCATGCTCCTGCTCTCGAACAAGCTGGACAAATGAGGATGCGAAAATACCAGCGGGCATCGCTGCGATCCCGACACCACAAACCATGACCAGCGCACCAAAAAGCTGTCCTCCGACAGTAATAGGCGTCACATCTCCATAGCCAACGGTTGTCAAGGTCACAACGGCCCACCATAAACAAGCGGGGATACTGCCAAAGGCTTCAGGCTGTTCAACTTTTTCAAAGATATAAATACCTGTCGCGGCAATAAACATCAAGATCATCATCACCAAACCTGCTGCCAGCAAGGTGTTCTTATTCTCACGAAAGACACGAGCAATCATCAACAGTGATGCAGAATAACGCGTTAACTTAAGCACCCTTACCATCGATATCAGCTTAAGAATACGCAGGTCACCAAACGCATCACCCGGCAGTAGCAACAAAAGGAATAAAGGTAAGAAAGAGAAAAGGTCGATTAGGCCCATGGGCGAACGAATATATAGCCAACGCTTTCGCCCGCTAGTCATATGAGTCGCATGAGGTGTTTCTGCCGCTACCCAATAACGCAACAGATACTCAAATGCAAAAACGACCACAAAGCAGATATTAGCAATGAGTACCCA
>NZ_LWEY01001436.1:0-1244 GCF_001634935.1 Oleiphilus sp. HI0043
CACTTTAAAGGCAAGCTTCCAATTCTTGGTATTTGTTTGGGTCACCAAAGTATTGGCCAGGCTTTTGGCGGAAATATCATTCGTGCCGGGCAGGTGATGCACGGTAAGACTTCAGCCATGCATCATAACGATAGGGGCGTATTTAAGGGATTGACTAACCCTTTCACCGCAACCCGTTACCACTCACTGGTTATTTGTAAAGATACGCTACCTGATTGCCTGGAAATCACGGCATGGACTGAAAACGAAGACGGTAGTGTCGAAGAGATCATGGGTGTTCGCCACAAGGAACTTGATATTGAAGGGGTTCAATTCCACCCTGAGTCAATTCTAAGTGAACACGGTCATGACTTACTTAAGAATTTCTTAGACCGATAAGATAAAACGATAAGCGAATAAAAATAGGTATACGCATGGATATTACTCAAGCTCTGGCAAAAGTCGTTGAAAACACCGACCTAGCAACCGATGAAATGCAGTCTGTCATGCAACAGATTATGACAGGCCAAGCGACAGAAGCTCAAATTGGCGGTTTCCTAGTTGCTTTGCGCATGAAAGGCGAAAGCATTGATGAAATTACCGGCGCTGCTCAGGTGATGCGAGAGCTCTCTACTAAAGTAGATATCAGCGGCGAACACTTGGTAGATACCTGTGGCACCGGCGGCGATGGTGCTAACTTGTTTAACGTCTCGACAGCCAGTGCATTTGTGGTAGCTGCAGCGGGTGGCAAGGTAGCAAAGCATGGTAACCGTAGCGTTTCTAGCAGCACTGGCAGTGCTGATGTACTCGAAGCTGCAGGCATTAATTTGTCTTTAAGCCCCGAGCAAGTACAGCGTTGTATTGAGGAAATTGGTGTTGGTTTTATGTTTGCACCAGCTCACCATAGCGCTATGAAGCATGCTATTGGCCCCCGGAAGCAGATGGCTATTCGTACCATCTTCAATATGCTTGGCCCCATGACTAACCCTGCTAACGTTGGTAAGCAAGTGATCGGCGTATTCAATAGTGCTTTGTGTAAGCCTATGGCTGAAGTATTAAAACGTCTGGGTAGCGAGCATGTACTCATCGTCCACGCGAGTGACGGCCTCGATGAGATCACTATTTCCGGCGACAGCCATGTCGCTGAACTCAAGGATGGCGTAGTCAGTGAATACACCATCAAACCAGAAGACTTTGACCTGGCGCGAGCTTCACTTGATGGCTTGGGTGTCGATAGTGCAGAACAAAGCCTAAACTTGATAAAA
>NZ_LWEY01001437.1:0-1629 GCF_001634935.1 Oleiphilus sp. HI0043
TAGAGGTTAAGGCAGTTCCACCCGAGACGGTCAATCGCAGTGCTGAAAAATCTAGCGCTTTAAATTCTTCCTGCATACAAAGACCGACGAAGAGAGTGTTGATCCCTGATATGCCGGTAAATTCGAAAGGTTTGATGGCATTAATAAAGGCGTTAAGATCCCTAGGGTTAGGAATGAGTACATTGAGATTGCCTTTGCTCGCAAACATAATCATATTCACTGTAAAGGCATAGATATGGTAGAGGGGTAATGGGCACACAAATATCTCTTGCCCTTCTCTACACCCTGTAGCAAGTCTATCCAAACATTGTTTAGCATTACTTATGACATTTCGGTGGCTTAAACAAGCACCTTTAGAAACGCCAGTTGTGCCTCCAGTGTACTGGAGCATACATAAATCATCTGGGCCAATATCTTTACGGGCTTGCAATTTAGCCTGATCAAAATCATTGAGGATTTGGCTAAAAGAGTGGCAACCCTCTGGAGCAGGCGTCGGGGAGTCGCTTAGTAAATCCGCAGCACCTGTTGAAATCACTAGCTCCAGCGCCGTATCACCCTTGATTTTTTCTAAGTTGGGCAACAGGTCTTCTAGAATAATTATCGCCTTGGCACCTGAATCTGAGAATTGATGCTGCATTTCTCTAGGCGTGTAAAGAGGGTTTGTGTTTACCACGACTAAACCAGCACGCAACGCGGCGTAAGCAGCAATTGGGTACTGGCTTAGATTTGGCAGCTGTATCACTATCCGGTCACCCTGATTTAGGTTCTCTTGCTGCTGTAAGAAACAGGCCAAAGCCTTAGATTTAGCATCGATTTCAGCAAAGGATAATGTTTGCCCGAGACATGAATAAGCTGGTTTTTCTGCGTATTTTTGAAGAAAGCCCTCTAAAAAGTCGGCTAGGTTGTTGCGTGAGAGTGTTGTGTTTATCTGTGTCATCGGTAACCCCAAAGGTGTTTATTATTATGAATCTAGATTAGGTGGGCCTAGCAGCTCTTTATCTGCCTTACCTAGAAATAGTTTCATCGATAATTTCTGAATAATGGTTCCGTAGGGAGGATAGAATAAACCAATCGGAAAGAATCGATGTCGTTGAAAAGTCGATCGGGCATGGGATAGCTCACGAAACCCTTCTTCGCCATGGTAACTGCCCATACCTGAATTACCCACGCCACCAAAAGGCATGTCGTGATTGAATGCATGCCAGCCCCAATCATTAATGCTTACTCCACCAGACAGCGTGTTTTTCATAATTGTGTCTCGTATGGATTTATCATGGCCGAATAAATAGAGTGCTAGAGGGCGTTCCCGGTCGTTTATAAAGTCAATTACTTCGTTGATATTATCGTAGGGAATCACAGGCAAAATTGGACCGAATATTTCTTCTTGCATCAAATTCATATTGAGATCAGGGTTCTTTACAATATGAAGCGGGTACTGCCGCCCCTTGCCAATAGAACCGCAAACGGTTATGTCTGCCCGATGCGCTTTCGCGTCGTCAATTAGGCGCCTGAAACGTTCGTCTGCGCGGTCGTCTACCAATGAGGTGTAATGTTCACTACCGGAAGTCGAGGGATGCATTTTTATAAACTGTTTCTTTACGGCCTCAACAAACTCATCAATATTATTTC
>NZ_LWEY01001438.1:0-1198 GCF_001634935.1 Oleiphilus sp. HI0043
AAATAATACTGGTAGTCAGTGGAATCTTAGACTCAAGCTCTATCGTGTAGTCTAGCGTTGTAGCGCCGCCTTCCTCACTAAATCTAAGCTCTCCTACATGGTTCTTAATGGGGCTTCCTTTAGTGATTTTGTATTGAATAAACTCATCTGGTTTAAACTCAGTAATCGTTTCTTCAAAGCCCGGTAAAATCCCGATCTTGATCTCTCTAACCGAACCCAAGCCGTTAGCACCATCAGCACCATCAACAACTCTAGACATATTGATACCACAAATCTTACCGAAAGTATTATGATCACTAAGTGTGGCAAATACCTCACTGACTGGCGCATTGAAAATTTGCTTCATTTTTATTGTATTAACAGACATGCATCACTTACCTTTTGGCGATTTAATAATGGATAGCGGCACGACAAAACAGCCGTGACCCCCAGTCATTATATATAAATATTCCGGGCTTTAAAGCGAAAAGCTACTACTTAAGAAATTAAGCGCTAAAGACAGTATAGGCGTGAAATCTTGTAGCTAAGCCGCTTTGGTTTTACTAGAATTAGCAAGCGGCATCATGAAATGACGACGCCCTCCAATATAACCGTAAATATGAGACCCCTATGTTTGACTACCAAGCCCCGAAAGACCTACTACAATCCAAAGTCATCTTAGTTACCGGAGCGGGTGATGGAATCGGCAAGACCGCAGCACTTAGCTTTGCCAAGCATGGAGCAACTGTAATTTTATTGGGGCGAACCGTTTCAAAGCTAGAAAAAGTATATGACGAGATTGAATCCAAAGGCTACCCAAAGCCGGCAATAATTCCAATGAACTTGGAAGGCGCTGTCGAGAAAGACTATATCGACGTTGCTAACTCGATCGAAGCAGAATTCACTCATATCGATGGCATCTTACACAACGCGGCGCAGCTTGGGTCTCTTACTAGTATTGAGCAATACGAAGTACCTGTTTGGAACAAAATGATGCAGGTAAACGTTAACGCTCCTTTTATGCTGACAAAGACGCTGCTACCACTACTTAGAAACTCCGAAGATGCTTCTATTATTTTCACCTCTTCTAGTGTTGGCAGAAAGGGGCGCGCATTTTGGGGTGCATACTCTGTCAGCAAATTTGCAAACGAAGGTTTAATGCAAGTACTTGCTGATGAGCTAAATGGGACAGATAAAACTATTAAAGTGAATAGCATTA
>NZ_LWEY01001439.1:0-990 GCF_001634935.1 Oleiphilus sp. HI0043
GATGAGTTTATCCAGAAGGTTCTGATCCAGTTCTTGAATGTTATAGGGTGCGTCGTACCAGTCAGTAAACCGTTTTCCAACAACTGCTTTAGCGCTAACCGCAACAAACATATTCTTGGGATTAAGATGGCTTAAGTATGTTTTGTATAACTCGTGATCGAACTGCTTGAGCGAGTAGGGCTTGATAAGAATATCTTCTGCTGAAGTAAACTGGAGCGCCCTTGATAGCTTGCTCGTGAAATGAATGGGTTCACTTTTCTCTTGATAGTTAAAAGCAATATCTAACATGGTTTTTTGTTCGTCAAAGTAAAGCTTTTTCAGGCCTTCTTTACGTAGAAGGTCAATATAACTATGAATGGTCTCTAGAATTCGTTCCTGGTTGTCAAAGCCAAACTGAGTCAAGCTCATGCGGATAACAAACAGTTCTTTGACTCTAGTATCAAACTCTGCACCGGCCGATAGTGAGTCGACTAGGTTTTCATTTTTTAATGCCGACAATAGGCTGCCTTTACCCTCATGGCCAATCAGGTTTGATAGGTAGGATACAGGCTTTGAGTCTTGGTGAAGGCTTGATGATGGTATGGGGAATGCGAGCATCATTGATCGCTTGTCCATTATCGATTGCGCTTCAACTTTTACAGGTAGGAAATCTTCTGCGAAGAAATCTTGCGATATGTCGGTAAACTCGACGTTGCTGTTTGGAATGTTACTGAACTTGGCTAGTGTCCACTTTTTAAGTGTTGAAAGAGGCTCTTTCCCCAAAATTACCAAAGTCATTTGATTCGCAGAGTAATTCTTTTGATAAAACTCTAATAAAGTGTCGCGTAACTTTTCTTCGCCTTTGTCACTCAGGGTTTCAAGGTTTCCAACAGAAAAGCGGCTATAGGGGTGATCGTCGGCTAATACTGCTTTTATTACAGAATAAAAGCGTCGTCCATCATCCTTGACTTTGGATGTGTATTCGGAATGAACAGCGTTAACTTCACGCTC
>NZ_LWEY01001440.1:0-793 GCF_001634935.1 Oleiphilus sp. HI0043
TGACGCGAGAGCATTGTGACCAGCTTACTAAAATTCCAATGATCGGGAGTGTTAGCAGCTTAAATGTTTCCGTTGCGACAGGGATTTGTTTGTTCGAGGCTTTGCGACAGCGGCAAGCTTAAAAAGTAGCGTTTAGGGCTTTTGATGAGTCGACTTTTCTCTCCTATCAATTTGCTTTTACTCTTGGTTGCTTTGCTATGGGGGCTGGGGTTTGCACCTCAGCGTTTGGCCTTGGAGGGTATGGCTCCCGTTGCCTTCAATTTTTGGCGCTTTGCTTTTGGCGCCATGATGCTATTACCCTTTATTTTTTCTTCGAAGAGTTCGCGTACAGCCTTACTTAATAAGAGAACGATTCTCGCCGGTGCAGGCTTAGGCCTACTGTTAACGGCTGGCGCTGCTTTTCAGCAAATCAGCTTGGCCTATACTAAAGTCGCCAATGTGGCTTTTATCACCGGCTTTTATGTCGCGCTTGTCCCGCTTATCGGTATCTTATTTAAGAAAAGTTACCCTTTACTGACCTGGATTGGTGGTTTGATTGCTCTGTGTGGCTTGTCCTTACTGAGCGGTTTTGATGGAAAGTTTAATTATTTAGGTGATGGCTTGGCACTTGCTGGAGCCGTTTTTTGGGCTCTTCACTTATGGGCTATCAGTTTCTGGGTGGGCAAGCATGACTTGCTTGTTCTCGCACTTTTTCAATTTATTGTCTGCGCTTTATTAAGTTTAGTTTTTTCCCTGAGCTTTGAGGGCGGCCCTATGGCTAGTCTCAACTCTGCTTATCTTTGGGCCTTGTGTA
>NZ_LWEY01001441.1:0-1439 GCF_001634935.1 Oleiphilus sp. HI0043
GATATTCCCAGGCGTCAGTGAGTGGTCTTTATCTTCAAAATATACAATATGATTGGCTAGAACTATGTTTTCGGTACTGTGATCAAAGCTGATTGGCTGATTGCTAGCCAGCGCATAAAAACTGAAACCAAATAATAATATGAGAGATAAATAGAGCTGTTTCATTTAAACATTTCTTCTTGGAAAATTCGAAATTTACCTTCTTGTCTGAGCGCTTCGAGCCCGGCATTCAGAATATTTAGATAGTATTGGCTGTCTGGCTGGGTTTTGGAAAATAAAATATAGTTTTTACCTTCACTGAGTGCTTTAGTGTTGATTCCGATCGATTCTATTTCAGCTGGTGAAAAGTTTCTATGAAGCAGGTACTTTCCTGTGAATTCAGAGATAGGAAATAAGTCGATTGTTCCGCTGATTAGTTTTCGCAAGTTATCTATATCTGTATTGCTAATTGACACTCTTAACCTGTCTTGCTTGTATAAACGCCAAAATTCATCGTTATAAGTATAGCTCCGCGTAGCGCCAATTTTTAAACGGCCTAGTTCATCAAGGCTTTGCCATTTGAACGGGCCGTTAAAGCGTTTTTTAGTGTAGAAAAAGACAAAATAGATATTCTCGATCGTTTGGCTATGGAGAAAGTCTTGTCTTCTTTCTTCACTTTCCCCCCAAAAAGACGTGGCGTGATAATTACCGATTCGAGTCGCTTCTAGGGCTCTTTTCCAAGGGAGATAGTCAAATTTGACGTCAATGTTGTGGAGCTTAAACGCTTCGCTAACTAGACGATTAATGTAGCCTCCACCCGGCAGTGATTGTGAGGTCCACGGCGGATATTCTCCACTGGCTATTTGGATAGTTTCAGCCTTAGAGAGTGAATGGAAACTGACTAACAAAAGCAGGGTTAATGCTTTAATTGTGGCACTTGTACGCTTCATATACCTAACCGTTTATAAGCCAATTCAAATCTAGATATCTGATTTCAAAAAAGCAGGCTAACTTAGTTATTATGTCGGTAGTGATATTAGTGTAGTAGAGTTTGGCCGGTTTGGAGTGTCGCTTTTAGATTGTGTCGTTATTACAACTAACGTTTGTTATTAGTCACTTTGTTATCAGTTCGAGGTATGATGGCTGTTTACAAGTTTGAATCGGAATGATTATGCAAGCTGAAGCTCTTATTTTATTGATCAATTTCCTATTGGTGACGCTTACTTATTTGTTCGTTTATCCTCGGTTTGCGGGGCGAGATTTGAACAAACTATTTACGAACGACTTGGCTGCTATGGTGATATCTCTCTTGGTGGTTGGCAGCTTATATCAAGGTCAAGACCTCAAGTTATCGTTGATCATTCTAGAGACTAACTGGTTCTGGTTTAGTTTACTGACATATATGCTAATCGAGACGCCTTTTGCACTCAGGTATATCAAAAAATATAAGGTTTTTGAGT
>NZ_LWEY01001442.1:0-898 GCF_001634935.1 Oleiphilus sp. HI0043
TCAGAAAGCCTGTAATGGCACGAGGCAACACGGGCGGGATAGATGGAATGGGTATGGGTGTACACTCACAAAGTTCCAGCGCGTCTTGGTAGGCAACCCAGTCATTTGTCGAAACATTGTAGACACCGCGCTTTCGCTGCTTATGCGCTAGCGTAACGGCATCGGCCATATCATCTATATGTATGAACTGCATGATTGGAGAGAATCCCATCAGTACCGGTGCGTATTTACTTGAAAGTAAGTTGCTGATGGTATTTCGTACGCCAGGGCCGACAATGTTACAGGGCCTTAGAATCGTAATGTTCAAGTCAGGATAGCGCCATAGGTAGATATTAGCTAGGCTTTCAAGCTCGACGGAATCTACCAGGTCCATTGTTAGCTCAGCTGCTTTTAGCGGGGCAGTTTCATCAATCAGTGCCGGGTTATAGGGTGATGACCCATAAACGTGATAGGTTGATAGCACAATAACATTGCTGATCCCGTATTTATGACTTAAGTCCAAAAGCTTTTGTGTGCCAAGAACATTGGCATTATAACGTCTCATCCGTGTTTCTTCTGCAGAAGAAATACGTCCGAGGTGAATAACGCTATCAAAGTCATGATGCTTAAACAGGTCTTCAAAAACGCGTTTATTGAAATCGACTTTATAACTTGGAATGTCGTCGCTGTGATAGGTGATTTTACGGAAATCTACAGCAGCAATTTGGTATTCATCACGAAGTCGATTAATGACTTGCTGGGCTAAGGCGCCGGCAGCGCCTGTAACAAGAACGTTTTTCTTGTGCTCAGCTTTTTTCTTGCTGATTGTTTTGCTAGTGTTTGTACGAGAACTCATTCGAATATTGCCTCCCTTTCATTCAATCCTTTTGCAATCAAGCCATTGATGGCTGATTTAACC
>NZ_LWEY01001443.1:0-1170 GCF_001634935.1 Oleiphilus sp. HI0043
TTCTGACAACGAGCTGGACTTTAGAATCCCCGGGCAAAATGCAGAAAACCCCGGACTTTATGAAGAAACTCTCCGTAAAGGTTACGACCTGATGCAGCGCCCAAGAAAAGCTGCTGGTGTAACGGCCATTACGCGTCAACACAGTAAAAAGCGAATGACGATATGGGAACGTATTTCAGTTCTAACAGATGAAGACCCAAAGGTACTGTTCCAGAACTGGGGTAAAAATCTAGATGGCGCGTCAATCGTCACGGCAGTCGTAAAAATAGACGGCCGAGACGTTGCCTTATACGGTCACGATTTCACCGTCAGGGCGGGCTCTATGGATGCCACCAACGGCACTAAGCTAGCCCGCTTAATGGAGCTTGCGGGTAAACGAAAGATTCCTTTAGTGGGCCTAAACGATAGTGCCGGCGCTTACGTCCCCGCCGGAGTCGGCGGTCTAGACGGTTACGCCGAAGCTTTTACCGCTTTAAGAAAGATCAGCGGTGTTGTACCTAGCATTATGTGCATGTTTGGTTTTAATGCCGGTGGTGGTTCATACCTTCCACGCCAAGGTAGCTTTATGATTCAGCCAAATGATACATTCTTTGGCCTAACAGGCCCTGGTGTGGTGAAAAGTGTACTCGGTGAAGATGTAACGCCTGACGAGCTTGGCGGCCCTGGCGTACATAGCCAAAGTGGTGTCACAGATATCGTGGTAAAAGATGAAGTCAGCGCCTTGAAGAAAGTTCGCCAACTACTCAAATATCTTCCGAACAACAATTCCGAGTTAGCACCCTATCAGGAAACGTCCGATCCGATTGATCGTAAGACCTGGGATATCGACATCCTGCTGAAGAAGGCCTTCAATAGCCCAACCGGTTTCAATACGCCTATTGATGTCACTATCATGATCCAGCAACTTTGCGACCATGGCGACTTTATTGAAATTCAGGAAGAGCGTGCACGTAACACGGTTACAGCCTTGGGTAGAATGGGTGGCAATGTGGTCGGCTTTCTGGCCAATAACAGCGCCGTGTCTTCAGGCCAGATTGATATTGATGCAGCCTATAAGAATGCACGCTTTATCCGCTTCTGTAACCTTTACAATATCCCTGTCATCTTTATGGAAGATACAACGGGTTTCTTACCTGGTAAAGATCAAGAATCAAACGGTATTGTGCAAGC
>NZ_LWEY01001444.1:0-1139 GCF_001634935.1 Oleiphilus sp. HI0043
GTCAGGTTAGTCTTTGAGTTTGTATTGTTCACTCTATGTAATCCTGTCAGCCGGTAGTCATCACCCTTCAGGTATCCATACGTCTTCATAAACTCAGCAAAGTCTTCCTTGTACAAACCGCCATCAGGTTCAGTAGTTATTAACGATAGCTTTTTCGTAGTAAAGCACTTTAATTCGATGCCAAAAATGTCTCCGTCCTGATCTGCATTAGGAATGATTCCGCAAGCATGCTCTAGCGTATACCCATGTACTTGGGTACTTGTAAAAGGGATAGTTTCTCCAGTTTTATCGAACCTGCACCCCTTTAAAGTCTTGCCCGCCACGCTATCAGTAAGTATTTTGCGTAGTTTTTCTGAGCCTGATATGTCCAGCTCATTAATCGATAAACGCTTACATATTTTCGAGGATCCAAAAAGGGGCAGATCAATGAACTCGTTTCTAAACTCTTCGGCCGGATCAACAAGCATCATCGCAATTGCGATTCCCTTTTGAGTAGCTCCAATTACTAAATACCTAGGAAGTAGATCTTCACTCTTTGTGAACTCAACTGACATAGATTGAGGCATTTCGCCCTGCTCTGTCTGAAAACCTGATAGCCGAGCCTCAGGGTACTGGTGGTATACAATAGCTTTACATTTTTTAGTCTTATGCAAAGTGCCATCACTGCTTAGCCAATAGAATTCATTGAAGACAGCTTGAGTAATTGGTTTGCCGGGTGCAGATGCTCTTTTCGTTTGACTCGTGCTTTCAACTCTTTCACTAAAGCTCATATCAAACACGGAGTTTAGTAAGCTAGCATCATGATGAAAATAAACTTGGTTTTTGTCATTGGCGTTCTTTGGAAGCTTCTTAATCAAAGCCAAATCACAACCATGTTCTGATAAACGAGAAACGATTTCCTTGGACGAGATTAGCCCTTGATAATCGAGATGATTGAATATTGCCATACTATAAACTTTGGAAATAGTAAGACAATATTCATTCCAAGCGAGAACTTCAAGTCGAATGAAGTTCTGCGACTAAAGTAAGTAGATTGATCAGGCAGCTTTATCGGATTTATTTTTAAGGTCTACTGCCTGATATATACGACTTTTCATTAGCTCAGCTACAGCTCTAAAAACTGGTACCACCACCGAGTT
>NZ_LWEY01001445.1:0-34078 GCF_001634935.1 Oleiphilus sp. HI0043
CTTAAAGCGTGCTCAAAGCTATGCCGCTCTAGGCCAATCTAGCTATGCCATTGATGATTATCGCTATAGCATGCGTTTACTACCAACAAGTATTGCTGCCCTACAATTAGGAGAGCTATACAGCGAGTCTCAGAATCAGGAACAAGCACTTAAGTACTATGCACAAGCAGCCCAGGCGCAAGGCGATATAGGTCAACAGGCAAAACTAAAACTGGCCCTAATCGAAATTAAGCAAACACCGGAAAAATACTTAAAGGCCAAGCATGTTCAAGACCCTAAAGGGCCTTTATTGGTGACAATAGAAAACCATAGTCCACTGAACATTGGCGCTCTACAGTTGCGCACGCAGCTAATTGACGCAAATGGAAAAGTAATTAAGATTGAAGAATGGTCAATTAACGAAACGATTCCGGCGCAAAAACGCAGCCCCTACTATCCTGCCAAAGTTGTTTATCACTTAAAAACAGGCGAAAAGGTTAAAACCAGCATTAGCTCGGTGACACTTGAATAGAAACACCAATTAGGAACCGTTTTGTTTGCTTGATATCCATTGGCGAGTATTAGCACCAAGTACCAGTAAAGCCGGTGTTAGAAACAAGGTGAGGACTGTGGCAAACGCCAATCCACCAGCAATGGCACTAGATAACTGAGTCCACCACTGTGTAGAAGGTGCACCAAAAGCTACGTCGCGATTGATAAAGTCGATATTCATCGATAAGACCATCGGTATCAAACCAAGAACAGTGGTTCCTGCAGTCAATAACACGGGTCGCATACGAATCTCACCCGTCATCAAAGCCGCCTGATAAGGGCTAACTCCATTGTTGATATACGAGTTATAGGTATCAATCAATACAATATTATTGTTCACAACGATACCTGCCAAGGCAATGATACCCAAGCCGACCATCACGATACCGAAAGGCTGAGCTGTGATCAGCAGGCCCAGTAAAACCCCCGCGGTTGAAAAGACAATCGCACTCAATACTAAAATACTCTGATAAAAGCTGTTGAACTGTATGACGAGAATCAAAAGCATTAGAAAGATTGCCGTCATAAAAGCCGTACCGAGGAATTCTGCTGTTTCCTTCTGATCCTGTTCTTCCCCTTTTACGGCGATGCGTACATCTGGCTTAAATTCTGACAGATCGAACTCAGCTTGCAGAGCTTGTAGGCGCTCGCTAGGTAGCAGTCCTTCAAGAACATCTGACTGAATCGTAATAGCCCGTTTACCGTCAACCCGTTTTATCGTGCCATTCTTCGGCGCAGGATTCAGCGACACAAAGTTACTAATGGGCACCATGCCTTTTGAGGTTTGGATTCTGAAATTATCAAACTGATTGAGGTTTCTGAACTGTTCAGGGAAGCGAATACTAATATCGACTTCCTCTATCGTATCGTCCGGTCTAAAGTCGGCAACGCGATAGCCGTTCGTAATCATTTGAATGGCGCTACCGATCAAAGCGATATCGGCACCAAAACGTGCTGCGGCCTCTCTATCTACATCTAGTCGCCATTCGATACCCGGTAGCGCTCGATCATCCTCAATATCTTTAAAACCTTCGAGGGCTTCCATCTTTGAGAGGATAAGCTCAACCGCTTGCTCAGTGTGCTCAGGGTAGATTGCACTAACCTGCAACTTGATCGGTTTACCGCCAGAAGGGCCATTCTCTGCTTTGCGAAACTCCAACTTTACACCTGAAATATCAGCGGTCATCGCCTCCATTTCTGTGAGAATTTCTGACGCTACACGCCGCTTATCCCAATCAACAAATTGAAACTGAATTGAACCGATCACATCCTCGGCCATTGCATTCTGAGCTTGATTGAAAGAACGGGCATAAATTGATTCAAGCTCGTTTTTGCCTTCAATCAGACTTAAAAACCGACGTTCAACCTGTTTTAACAAGGCATCTTTTTCATGTATCGATAAGTCACCTCTAGCGTGAATAAGAACCTGCGCGCTATCCGGTTCGACATCTGGAAAGAACTCTACACCCTTTCCGAAAGCCCCATAGGCGACATAACTGAAGACTATGACGCCCAGTGCACCGATAAATGTTAAGCCCGGTCTCTTCAGCAAGGCACTCAAGCTTGAAACATAGGCCCGTTTCATCACACCGGCTTCTTCATTCAATGAGCTTATTGTATGCGGATGACCTCCATCACGTTCATACTCGTCTACTAACTTCCCTTTAGCCTTAGTTTGCCCTCCTAACCATGAGCCTAAAACGGGCAAAAATACCAGAGCCATAACAAGCGATGCCATCAAACAAATCATCACCGTAATGGGTAAGAACTTCATGAATTCGCCGACAACACCCGGCCAAGCAATCAAGGGAAGAAAAACAGCCAGCGTTGTCGCGGTCGATGCGATGATCGGCCATGACATCCGCTTTGATGCACTTGCGTAAGCTTTCGCTGCCGACATCCCTTTACTTTGATTTCGTGAGGCTAACTCGGCAACAACAATGGCTCCATCTACCAACATCCCGACAACCAGAATCAAGCTAAACAGCACCACAATATTCAAGGTCAAACCCATCATATTAATAATCATAATACTGCTAAGGAAGGATGCTGGAATAGCTATGCCCACCAAGAATGAAGAACGTAAGCCCAAAGCTCCAACAATGACGATCATGACCATAATAATCGCGCTCGACACGTTGTTTTGCAGATCTTGGAGCATATCTCTGATTTCGCCCGACTTGTCGAGAATAAACGTTTCCTTGACCGCAGCAGGCCAAAATTGACGTTTTTCTTTAACAATAGCCTTAACGCTTTCAATCACTTCGATAATGTTTGAACCGACACGCTTTTTAACTTCTAAAGACAAAGCAGACTCCCCGTTTACACGAGCAAACCCTGTCGGGTCTTTAAAGGAGCGCCTTACCGTCGCAACATCCCTAAAACTCACCACCCTATCACCAACCACTTTGATCGGCAGGGCCATAATATCTTCCAGATCCTCAATAACACCCGGCACTTTAATGACATGACGACCATAACCACTATCTATGGCGCCAGCAGCAACCAACTGGTTATTACGATTAACAATGCTCAACACGGTCTCAAAGTTTATCTGGTATGTTTCCAGTACCAGCGGGTCAACAATAATTTCCAATACTTCATCGCGCTCGCCGCCAATATCGACTTCCAGCACCCCAGGAAGCGCCTCCAAGTCATCTCTTAGATCTCTCACAATAGCCAATAACTGCCGCTCAGGAATAGGGCCTGCCAAGCTCATGCTGAAAACTGGAAACAGAGCGACGTTTACTTCATTAACTTCAGGTTCATCACTACTCGCAGGTAGCTTTGATTTGGCACGGTCAACCTTTTCACGGACGTCATCCAAGGCCGTATCACTGTCAAAACCGGCATCAAATTCAAGCGTCACCGATGCATGCCCTTCGGAGGCAACGGAGCTCATCTCTTTGACACCCTCTATCGACTTAAGCTCTTTCTCCATTGGCCGAATAAGTAGGCGCTCGGCATCTTCAGGTGAAATACCCTCATGCGACATCGATACGTAAACAATAGGAATGGCAATATCCGGCTCAGACTCTTTTGGGATACTCTGATAAGCAAAAATCCCGGATATTAGTAAAAATACCAAGACCAACAGCACAGCACGGCGACGCTCTATCGCCCAGTCGATTGGCGTTTTTGGTGCCGTACCAAAGTACTCTTTCATTAAGAATCTACTCCTGACGCCTTATCTTCTGCCGAAACTCGAACAGGGCTGACCTTTTCACCAACCGAAACAAAACCTTGCCCGACGGTAATAAGCTCAAGCACCTCGGGTAAACCGCCTAGCCAAACACCATCATTCTCGCTGCGTAAGAGTTCAACCGGATATGCTTTTACCCGCCCCTCAACATCGAGTCCTTTAATTTGCAGTTCACCCTGACTATCAAGGCTTAATAATGAAGGAGAAAGTTTGTGGGCTTTTTGCTGGCCAAGCAAAATACTAACGCGAGCGCTTTGGCCAAAGCGTTTTACTTGAGACGAATTCTGCGCCAAGGCCTCTATTCTGAAAGCGCGTGTCGCCAAATCAGCAATGCTCGATATATAAGTGATCTTGCCCTTTAGCTCAGTACCATTGAGTAACTTTGCCTCAACCACTTGCCCCAAAGCTAATTTGGCAACGTGCTGCTGAGGAACATCAGCACTAATGATAAGCGCCTGATCGTCGACAATTGTTGCCAACACAGTGCCTGGAGCAACGTAGTCACCCTGCTCAACGTGTAAGTCATTTAAAACACCCGCAAAAGGGCTAAGTATATGGGTGTGTTCGATTTCCAGCTCAACCTCTTTAACCGCGGCTTCAGCCGCCATTACATTCGCCTGATTTTGTTGCAGCTGATTTTCGGATAAGAGATTCTTTTCCTTCAGACTTAAGCTTGATTTCAACTCGGCCCTTGCAACCTTAAGATCCGCTTTAGCCCTTGCCAAGCGAGCCTGCCTATCATTCATCGCCAAATTGAGCACACGTTGACCGGCTGTCATTCGATCACCTTTCTTGGCGATCAATTTAGCAATAGCTCCTTCGGTCTCAGCACGAATATCAACATTTCTATCGGCATCTATTTCACCTTGCAAGTCGATACGCTGTGTGAGCTCCTGTGCCTTAAACTGCTTTACGGTCACGCGGAACAAACCTTCATCGCGCTGAGATGATTCCGCAATAACGTCCTGTCCTTGGTGCTCGGCATCATCTTTAAAATTCCCCGATAGAATCCACAGGGTAGCGACTATTGCCATAACAATAGAAAAAACTAAAGAGCGGTTCATCATGCCTCACTTAAAAGCTAATCAATCAATAAAGGATGGCCATTTAAAACGTCAGTAAACTAAGGCCTTGAGTTAATATCGATAGCATACACTAGAAGGGAAGAAAATTTTATGACCAATAGTCACAAAAAGTAAAATATATTGAACTCATATTCAAATAGCCTGTTTTTAAACACCACTAAAGCTTCCTTTAACAATTAAATTTGCTCCTTAATCCCAATAGCATGCAAAGACACGACAGGATTCGAGCTGCCATGTAGAATAATCGATAAGATCATCAGAAAATATTCTGAAAACTAACAGTAATAGGATTACATGTGACACTTATTGAAAAGGTTTGTAGCAAACAGGCTCGGCTCATAATGTTTGATCTGGATGGCACCCTCATTGATTCGGTACCCGACTTAGCCTTTGCTGTCGACTGTATGCTGGTCGACCTACAACGAGAGAAAGCAGGACAAGATAAGGTTCGACACTGGGTGGGCAACGGTGCTGCAATGTTGGTAAAGCGGGCTCTAAGCAATAAGATGATACCCAAGAAAGTAGATGGAGAGCTATTCCAACAAGCCTATCAAAGCTTTTTAGATCACTACCAAGACGTCAGTGGCCGACAAAGTAAACTTTACCCACACGTCAGTAAGACCTTAAAACAACTAAGAGAGCACTACCCTTACCTGGCAGTAATTACGAACAAACCAGAGCAATTCACTCCGGCACTCCTAAAGGCTCATGACTTACCTGAATTTGACTTGATACTTTGTGGTGACTCTTTACCAGAGAAAAAGCCTCACCCGGCTCCGCTTCTGCACTGCATGAATACTTTGGGGTGTCATGTCAGCGAGTCAATCATGGTGGGCGACTCGCTGAGTGATATTAAGGCCGCTAAAGCGGCTGGCGTAGCTGTTATCTGTGTTGAATATGGCTACCACCAAGGAGAAGATCTTTCCAGTTATCAGCCGGAGGCCTTGATCAGCAGCTTTGATGAGCTAGTGAAGTAACTAAAGAAAGAAGAGTGAAAGTTCTGCAGTTCATACTTACGTCATTTATCATCAGACAAAACATACACGATTCTAGGAGGCTCGGGTATATTATAATCTTGCTGCTTACGCGATTTGCCATTACCTGAGTCACCAAACTTGTAGAGAATTTGACCTATCGACAACTTGTACTCAATATCGATGGTAATCCCGGCCTGGCCTTTTTGTTCTTCTAGTGATTGGTCATCCAGTTCTTTTAGCTCTGCAGAACTAAAAGAACTCAGCGCAAGCAAGCTTAAAGCTAATAGCTGATATCTCAATTTAAAGCACATCATTCAGCACTCACTTTAACAAGTGCCTGCTGACATGCTTCGCGCTCATACAAGGCATCTTTATAGGCTTTCATACCGGGCAATAACTCAAACTTAAAGCTTTCCGCCCAAGCTAGGGTATGCGCTAAAGCAATATCAACCATGCTAAAAGCATCGCCTAAGGCAAAAGTCGGAGACTCACCGATCAGCTTCGTCAGTGCCTTTTGTGCCTTTTCGAACTCCCAAAAAGTAGTCGGCAGTACATCAGCGACACGGTGTTCTTTAGGAATGGCAAAACGATGCTTGCCGTTGGTCCACAAAGGCTGCTCCAAGTCGGACAAGATAAAGAACATCAGTTGGTCATAATGACCACGAAGTACCGGATCCGAAGCAGGTGGACATAAGTTCTTATCAGATACAGCGCCAAGATAATTAACAATCGCAGCACTTTCAGTTAATACCAAGGGGCCACCAGAAACAGAACCGTCAGCAAGCGTCGGCACCTTACCTTGAACATTCATGGAACGATAATCTTCACTGTTCGTGCCTTTCTCGCCCGCGCTGCCAAATTCTACCGAGATATATTCGTAATCAAGACCAGCCTCTTCAGCCGCCCAAACACAACGAAAAGAACGTGATGTACCCTTGCCATATAACTTCATCAGTTAACCCTCTATTTTAGTTTCAATGGGGTCAGACTCGATTGATTTTCAATCGAGTCTGACCCCATTGAAACTCTTTGCTCGAAACTTTGCAGGAGACTCGCCCGTCCATCGTTTAAAGGCCCGGCTAAAAGCACTCAATTCAGAAAACCCTAACAAAAATGCAACTTCACTAATAGAAACCTTGTTTTCCTTCAAATAACGCTCAGCTTCTCGCTGCCGAACTTCCTCAACCAAAGACTGAAAGGATACCTGCTCTTTTTTCAGTTTTCGATAAAGCGTATGACGGCTCATATTGAGAGCCTTTGCAGCACGCTCAACGTCCAGTTCTGCATCTTCGGCCAAGTGACGCCGAATAAAACGCCTGACTTTATCTTTGATATCAGAGCTTGAAGCAACCTTGCGAAGCAGCTTTTCAGCATAAGAGGTTAAAACACTAAGCAAATAAGGGTTGCCATGCTTCACTTTCAAATCAAGCGCCGATTTCTTAAACACAATACCAGTCTGCTCTTGAGAGAACTTAAGCTCGCCCTTACAGACTTCCTGATACTTAGCTATATATTCAGGCTGGGCATGCTGAAAGTTAAAGCACTGAACCTTGATTCTCCGACCTGTTAAATAATCACATCGTGCCAGGGCCGTTACCACCATACGCTCCATTTCGGAAATGCAATAACAGTCAGGTGACAAGCTTTTAAATTCTAGGGTTGCCCACTCATCGCCTTCTTTAAGGGTTAGACAAGCGGCCTCATTCACAATACTGAAAAAGCGCGCATACACCTGGAGCACATCACGAAGCGTCTCACACTGAAAGGATGCCTGAGCGACAACACTGAAGCGAGCCGGGTCAATTTCTTCACCTACATAAAGACCAATTTCAGCCTGCTGAGTATAATCCTTGGCGATATCCCAAATCTTGTTTAATTTAGAAATAGGAATACGAGCATCAAGGTTTTCAATATCTTTCCGACTAATACCTGATTGCTGCGCTAACTCTTGCTCTGACATTCCCCTATCAAGTAAGACATGATAGACATCAGAAATTGTACTAATACTGATGCTTGGAGAGGGTGAGGATGCCATGTTTAGCCTTTTTTGTTCTTATCATCTAGCTTCGTTGATCTACTTCACTGCTTTATTGGCCTAGTCTACGCAATACTAAGCCGATAGTTCAATAGTAAAGGAAGGCTTAACGCTCATAAATATCACCGTATGACAAACCTAAAAGCTGGCTAATTTTATTCAGGGAATAAGCTGTTTCTGCCTGCCATTGATCAATCGTTTCTTGTAACAAAGCCCAAGCTTTCTTTGAATTCGGCATCTTGTTAATGCTACCAGCTTGCGCTAGAGCTCCAACAACATCAGCTGAAAGAACCAAGGTATCTACACCTAGTCGCCGTAGAGCTATCTGACCAACCCGTCCACCCAAACGATTTCCACGCGCTTTTAGCAACTGAATATTATCTGTGAAATCTTCAGCTTTCCAGGATGCAAAAAACTCACCTAGAGAACGGTGCTCTTCTATAAGATCTAGTAAGAACATCGCATTTTCTCGAATTGAACTAACCTTTGCCCAATGCTTAACAATCTTGCCGCCTTTCATTTTCTCTTCTAACGCCTCATCAGACAATGACGCGCAATATCGCAAATTGAAGTTAGCGAAGGCTTCTTCAAAGGCGGGCCATTTATTGTCAATGACACTCCAGTTAAACCCTGTCTGAAAGACTATCTTTGAGAAGGCAGATAGCCAACGGTCATCAGATATCGCTAAAATTTCATCTGAGGATAAGGGGGAGTTAAGCGTGGCATTAACTTGCATTGCCCCGCCGTGACGAGCATAGGCTCTTTCTTCAATTTCCGTAAAAGACATCATCGCTAATGGTCATCCTTATATTCTGCTGCAATCTCCGTAAACTCGCCCTCACACGATATGAAAGCAGCCACCACTCTGGGGTCGAAGTGGCTCCCTTCACCATCAAGGATAATTGACTTAGCTTTGTCATGATCAAAAGCTGGCTTGTATACACGTTTACTAATCAAAGCATCGTAGACATCTGCCAAAGCCATTAAACGCGCAGACAGTGGAATAGCATCACCCTTTAAGCCTTGAGGATATCCGCTACCATCCCATTTTTCATGATGAGAGGCGGCAATCTCTCGTGCATAACGCAAGAAAGAATTGCTTCCCAAGCGGGCTTCGGCAACCGCTAAAGAGTCTGCCCCCAATTGCGCATGCGTTTTCATGATCATGAACTCTTCATCTGTTAGCTTGCCTGGCTTGAGCAAGATACTATCTGGAATACCTACTTTACCCACATCATGCAAAGGTGCCGACTTATATAAAAGATCCACCGTCTCAGCATCCAGATAGTCTTTGAAGTCGGGATGTGCACTCAAATGTTCCGCTAGCACACGGACGTAATGCTGAGTTCTCAGAATATGGCCACCGGTTTCATTGTCCCGGGTTTCTGCAAGCGAAGCTAGCGCTAGCACAGACACATCTCGAGTCAATTGAAGTTCGTCCCTATGCTGCTGCAAACTGGCAATCATCGCATTGGTACCCTCAGCCATACGCCCAAACTCATCATGACTGACTACCGGCACTCGCTGTTCCAGGTCACCATTCATCACCTCAAACAAGGTATGATTCTGGTAATAAAGGTACATATTCAAGTTTGTCACATAGGAATATATGATCCGAATACTATATACCAAGAGGACAGCAGCGACGAAGGCTACCTCTTTGAGAATGCTAATGCGCGCATCATTTATATCCAAATAACGGCTACTATCGACCAACCAACTTAGGTCTTTATTAATAACCAAAAAGAATACCGTCGAGATACTGAATACCAATACAATTGCCGCCGCCGAGAACTTCTTACCAAAGGAAAGAAAGTTCTCCCTTAACTGCAATGCCATCGACTGCTTAATGAGATATTGAGCAATATCTTTCTCTCTACCTAAAGATAAATCCAGCGCCACAAACGCGCCGAGTATTAAGGTGCCCATCACAACCTTTAATAAACTATCTAAAGGGGCGCCATGAAACACTAAATTGTGAATATTCAGAGCGATACCGGCGCCTATAAATAAGCTCAGATCTAGAAAGAATTGGAAAGACACCTGACGGTCAAGTGGTTTGCGATCTATCCAGGAAATACTAAACAAACGAATAGCTAGAGCAACGAGTATGGGGAAAACCAGGGTAGTTGCCGTTATCGATTCCAATAAGGGGCAGACTTGGCCGCCATATAGCATAAAAGCAATGGCTGCTAGCAAATAATGTGCGGCCACTCGTCTCTCAACTTTCACATGCCTCATAGTTTATTTCCCTGGATAAGCAGACCGAGCCACTGATGTAATTCGCGGCTATATTATTGTGACAAATTCTATCGCTAGAAGTTTAGTGGATATATAACAAAGTACTTTCCCATATATACGAAGCTCCCAACATTTAGACTTTGTGCTGCTCATAGCGTGGACGCTCGGCTTTGGCGTCAAACCACTCTGACTTGGACTCACAGAAGATCTCATATTGCGGCCCAGGGAACTCCCCTTCAGTGATAGTTCCAAGCCTTAGTCTTATTGTTTCGGGCATATCGGTTCTTTGACTATATAAAGGACTTCCGCAGTTGCTACAGAATACGCGCTTTTTATTAGGGCTCGACATGAAAGTCTTCAAATGATCAGCGCCACTCGTAATGGTGAAGTATTGACTCTCTATAGGTGCGTTAGTAACAAATGGCGTTCCTTGAGCCTTTTTACACTGATGGCAGTGGCACATCGCAACCTCTTGGATATCAGCATCATATTGATACTGCACCTCTTCGCAAAGACAAGTTCCTTTTATCATGTATCTCTCCGGCATTTTTATCCTAATGAAACAACATAACCTGTAGACCTCTGTAGCTCAAGCATTTCTATAATGAGAAGTATTCACTCTAGCTAACACAAGTACCTTCGGCCTAAATCGCTTATCAATTCCTTTAGCATAAACCGCTACTTTTGTTAGAATAGCTCCCTTATCAGGGACTATAAAAGTTAGTATGAAAAAAGCATACTAGACAAGGGAGTATTTAAGTGCAGACCAAACTACTATTTTTTATCACGCTCTGTGTACTGGTGTTACCAAATGTGAGTGCTGAGGTTTTTCGCTGGACTGACGCCAATGGGCAAGTTCATTTCAGTGATCACGCTCGAGCGCCTTCTGCTGCAAAAGAAGTCGAGATCGACACAAGCAAAATGAATATAACCAGTGAACTCAGCTCACCCGAGCAGCTTCAACGCCAGGCAGAAGATCTGGACGCATTACGCCAGCAAAAACTCGAACAATGGCAGAGTAAACGAAAGGATCAACCTACAAAGGACGATTGGTGTAATTGGGCACGATCTTATTTACAGACGATTGTAGGTCGTGTTGTTTTTCTCGATGACAATAATCAAGCTGTCAAAGTCTCTGAAAAAGAGCGTAAAGAACGGGCCCAGAAACTGGCAAAAGAGATAGAAAAACGATGCTAAAGATAAGCTTCGTTGCGCTGACGCTAGCATTGATCTTTGCGTTCTCGGCTCAAAACGTATACGCCCAAATATACAAATATCAAGGTAGTGATGGTAAGTGGCACTATAGCGATAAAAAACCTGCTTCCAAACAAACAAAAGTTGAGAGTATCAATTACCAAAGCAAAACTAAGAAAACACTTAAACCTCATCTCGTGCTTTCACACAGTGACAATGGAACTGACTTTATTGTTCACAACCCCTATTTTGCACCAATTCAAATATTCTTAAGTGTTGGCACGCATAAACTAAGCAAGCTTATTCCAGAAAATTCACAAGAAGCAGTATATCAAAGCCAAACCCGCATTTTTTCTGGCGAACATCGTTTCTTCTATGTGATCGGCTCCCCTGACAGTCGTCATACACAAAGCCACTACTTACCACCATTCAAAAACTTTAAACCAATGAAAGTCACGCAAAGCTTCAAGGGCCGCTTTAGCCACAATTCGCAACCAAGCCTATATGCAATCGATATTGGTATGACAGTAGGAACCCAGATTAGCGCAGCGCGCGGTGGAGTCGTTATTTCGACAAAAGATGACTATGCCTCAGCTGGCGTTTCAAGCCCTTTTTTTATTGATAAAGCGAATGTCGTAAGAGTTCTTCACGATGATGGAACTTATGCGGTGTATGCACATTTACTCTTGGGCAGTATACGAGTGAAAGCTGGGGATAAAGTTAAGGCAGGTCAAATCTTGGCGCTCTCAGGGAACACGGGTTACTCCACAGGCCCACACCTACATTTTGTTATACGTAAAAATGACAAGGGGCGGAGCAAGTCTCTACCTTTCAAACTAATGCAAAAAGGAAGCCCACTTAAACCTGAGCAGGGCATGTGGTTGCTTCCAACTGGGCATTAAAATATTTACTTGATTCCTAGCTTACTTAGGTCGCTGAGCTCTCGAGTTGCCATTTCTTCATTTAAGCGAGTAATCGTATATTTTGCTTGTTCTTGCTTCGCTTCTTCTTCCTTGTCTTTGAAGTAGACTTTAATTTCAAAACTATCCTGGGACTGAATAAGCGCCTCGGCTCTCACTAACTCGGTGTCTAGGCCTGGATACAAATCCAGCTTGCGCTTAACAATCTTTTTTATCTCGCCCTCTAAGCTTTTTAATGCATCCTTACTTGGGGCTGCGCCTTTCTGTTTACGTATAAAACGCTTCATTTTCAGCGCTCTATCAGCGCGAGAAAGCAAGGACATATTCCAGGCAACAACAAGCATATCTAGACGTGACTGTAATTCACTCGCACTGCCCGCTGAATAGAGTAGATCACCACTTATATCGACCAGCATTTGTGAAGTATTTTCTTGTTCCGACATAAGGCCTCTTATTGAAGGTAAGTAATATTCTTAAACTGCTTGCAGTATATCCCAGGCACCCAATGAGTGCATTAACTCTCAACAACACTACCTATATTGAACCGCAAGCCCGGCGATAAGCTGTCAATAGCGTTCACTAGTTGTTTTTGGCAAACTGGTCTCAAAATTAAACTATACGACAGTTAAAGATAACGTTAATATAAGTGCTATAAATACTGCTACTAGGGAAGCATTTCTTAAGGGAGCTCTTAAAGGAACTAAGGTAAGAATCATAGCATTTTCTGCCACAACGAATGACGTGGCTAAACTTTATCTTTAGTGAGCTGACTGTGATTATCACCATTATCCATACCCTTGAAGCGCTAGTTGTATTATTAATCGGCATCAAGTTTCTAAAGATTAGATCTTTATACAAAGAGGCTTACAGTCACAACTCTCTAGCAGCAACCAGTACCCCTGATTCCGTCCAGCAAACTAAGCACTCAAGAACAGTTGCCGCGCCAGGCAAGGCATCCAAGCCAAAGTCTTTTCTAAAAACGCTTCCCGAACCTGAAGTATTATTTTCAGTAGAAAATGAAAGCCTAAGTTCGAATGAAGCAACGAAACCTATCGCCAAAAAAGATTTACTAAATGATTATATCGATGACTTCTTTTTTGATGCGCCGTTACAAGAAAAGCCCGTAAATAAAGACGCTATTGTTCATAGCCATGTAAAAGATTCATCTAACGATGATGAGTTTATTACGATACAGGAAGAAAATGCTCAGGTAGTTAGAGCTATGGAATCATTGAAGAAGGAAATTGGACTAACAGTTTAAACCTACAGGGTAAACCGCTCAATGCCTTACAAGCACTCGCATAACCTAAGCAACACCTAGCATAGAAGCCCCTCATGCAAACCATTTAGCTAGTCTCTCCGGTGTTAGCAAGAAGCGATGCAATATTTTCTGGGTCATAGCAGCCACAAAAACAAAACATCTCATGTCAGTTTTTTTTACACATAAAGATCAACGATCTATAAGCACAAACTATAACAACCAAGCATTAATAGAATATATAAATAACGGCATAATTCCCGCTTACTTCAGTGAGTGCAAGAACGCACTAAAATTATTCTAAGGGAGTTTACACATGAAAAAACTAAAACCAGCATTAGTCGCTACAATGCTATGCGGCTCATCAGCAGCATTCGCTGTACCATTTAGCTATGACGCGATAGACGTTCCAGAAAGAATCCCTCAAGACGGAACAGCAGGTAACACCTACAGCTTTATCTTTAATACAGTTGGCGCCTCTGGAACCATCGCAGACCTAAATGTTTACATTGATATTGAACACACTTGGATGCAAGACCTAGATATCTTTATCACAAACACTTTTACAGGTACCGAAGTGCAGCTATTCGACCAGTATGGTGGCTCAGGTGATAACCTAGCTCAAGTCACTTTTGATGACGAAGCAGGAACTCATATAAGCACTGTCGCAGCGCCTTTTGGCCCAGGAACCTTCCAGGGCACTGAATTGCTTTCAGCATTTGATGGCGAGTCACTCAGCTCTGTGTGGCAACTTACCATCTTCGATAGATTAGCTGGCGACACAGGTACTCTTAATGCTTGGGGTATCAGTGGTGATACTGCCGACTCTGTGTCAGTAGCCGAGCCAGGTACTCTTGCTTTGCTTGGTCTTGGACTAGCAGGCCTTGGCTTTACTCGTAGAAGAGTTTAAGCATGATTTGCTGCCTCTGCATTAGAGGCAGCAACCTTCCGGCAAACATTGGTAGCTGGCCATTAATGTTGGCCGAATAAACCAGCTCTCAATAAGTAACGCTATACTTTACACCTCTACTTACTTAATCGCCAAGAGCAGTGCTTGTTCAGCCAAATCTTCAATTGATATTTCTCCATCCCGCTTATACCAGGTAGTCGTCCAGCTTAATGCTCCAGTTAAGAAACGACGTAAAATAAAAGTATCCGCCTTAATCTGCCCCTCTGCTTTAGCTTTATCTAAAGCACCTAACCATAGCTGCTCATATTCATCTCTAAGCTTAAGAATATCTCTTTGGTTTCCTTCGTTTAGGCTACGCCATTCATAGACTAGAACAGACATCGCATCCCCGGTAACACCCGTGATGGCTTCGATCTCACAAGTAATTAATGCAAGAACTTCTTCTTTGGCCGAACTTGCTGCAGCGAGTTTGGTACGCATCAGGTGCGTATTATAGATAATCACCTCTTCCATCACTGCTTTAAGTATCTCTTCTTTGGTTTTGAAATGGTGAAAAATACTGCCTGATTGAATACCCACGGCCGCCGCAAGGTCTCTCACTGTCGTGCGTTCATAGCCTTTCACTCGAAATAGTCTAGCAGCCTCAATTAGTAATCTGCCTTTAGCACTTTTTGGATCTGTCATCAGACCTTCTTTTATTAACTCTTTACCATTCATAATTTTTTACACCTATTACAAAAAGACAGAATAGCCTACACACAAGGAAGTTCGGGCTATTTGACCAAGTGCTTGCTTGAGCATTATTTCAGATAAACATCATAACGCAAAATACAGGGTTTACAAACCAAGCGCTTGCTTGGTAAAGTTGACTTGGTGATAGCGTTCCAAATGATTAGAACAACAGACGTTTAATTAGTGAAACAGGTAAACATCATGGCAAGAAGCAGCATACGCATTGGCTGCGCCTCAGCATTTTGGGGCGATACAGAAACCGCAGCAGCTCAGCTAGTTGAGAAAGGTAATATTGATTACCTTGTCTTTGATTATTTAGCCGAGATCACTATGTCTATTATGGCCGGACAAAAAATGAAAGACCCCAATGCCGGCTACGCCTCGGACTTTGTCGAAACCGCTATGGGTCCCTTACTTAAAACAATAAAAACCAAGGGCATCAAAATCATCAGCAACGCTGGCGGCGTTAACCCGCAAGCCTGTGTCGCTGCACTTGAAAAGGTAGCTGAATCCACGGGCCTTGAGTTGAAAATTGCCATGGTCGATGGCGACAACGTACTACCGAAAAAGTCTCACTATGCCAAGCAAGGCGTTAAAGAAATGTTTACCGGTGCAGATATGCCACCAATGTTTGTTAGCATGAATGCCTATTTAGGAGCGCCCGGTATAGCCGTCGCGCTAGATTCTGATGCTGATATCGTTGTCACAGGTCGTGTTGTCGATAGTGCCGTCGTGTTGGGTGCGATGGTTCATGAGTTTGGCTGGGCCTGGAATGACTACGACAAACTGGCACAAGGCAGCTTGGCCGGTCATATCATCGAATGTGGTGCCCACTGTACCGGTGGCAATTTCACTGATTGGGAACTCGTTAAAGATGATTTTGCTGATATGGGCTTCCCTATTGTTGAAATTAAGGACGATAGTTCCTTCTTTGTCACCAAGCCAAAAGATACAGGTGGTTTAGTTTCTGAAGCAACCGTTGCAGAGCAATTGGTTTATGAGATCGGTGACCCTAACGCTTACCTATTACCCGACGTTACTTGCGACTTTACACAAGTCAGATTAAAGCAAGACGGCGCCAATATCGTCCAAGTGTCAGGCGCACTAGGCCGAGCACCGAGCGATCAATACAAGGTATCAGCAACCTGGCGAGACGGTTTCAAGTGCACCGTCACCTTCTTGTTAGCCGGAATCAACGCAAAAGCGAAAGCCCAAGCCGTGGCTGAAGCGATTCTTGAAAAGACTAGCCATATGATCGAGGCTAAGGGCTTGAAGGCCTATTCGGAAAAAAGCATTGAGTTACTGGGCACCGAAACCACTTACGGTGAACAAGGCGCATCTGACCAGTGCCGTGAGATCGTGGTAAAAATATCTGTTGCTAGCCCTGATAAGAAGTCTCTGGTTTTATTTTCCAAAGAGATCGCACAGGCTGCAACAGGCATGGCGCCGGGCATCACCGGTATCGTTGGTGGTCGGCCAACGGTATGGCCTAAGATCCGTTTATTCTCCTGCCTTGTGCCTAAAGCCGACTTGGATGTGAGCGTCAAACTCGGTGAAGAGTCCATTCCTGTATCAATTGATAGCGAAACGTCTTTCGTAGGAGCTGAAGCGACTCAGAATAAAACAACTTTAGGCGAAAACTGTAATAGCTACGTTCCGTTAATCAAACTTGCTTGGGCTCGAAGTGGCGACAAGGGCAATCATTCCAATATCGGTGTCATCGCGCGCTCTGAGGAATACCTGCCCTATATTCGTGAAGCTTTAACTGAAGACTTCGTTGCTGAATACATGTCACATACGCTTGACCCAGAACATGGCAAGGTCAATCGTTGGGACCTTCCCGGCATCAATGCCGTGAACTTTTTACTCGAAAACAGCCTAGGTGGAGGTGGCGTTGCTAGCTTGCGCATTGACCCTCAAGGCAAAGCTTTCGCACAACAATTATTACAAGCTGCCATCCCTGTTCCTCAGGCCTTGGCCAATAAACTGTAGGTAAGATAAATCATGAGTCACCCTTATCAATCAATCTTCAGAGATGACCTATACCAAGACAAAGTATTTATCGTAACGGGCGGCGGCAGCGGCATTGGCCGTTGTACCGCTCATGAGCTAGCAGGGCTTGGCGCGCATTTCATCATTATTGGTCGTAAGCAAGAAAAGCTGGATGCTGTGGTTGCTGAAATCATCGAAGATGGTGGCAGTGCTGAAGGTTTTTCTTGCGATATTCGCGAAGAAGATATCGTCAAAGAAACGGTTAATGAAATCGTTAAGAAACACCCTGTGATATCGGGTTTAGTGAACAATGCAGGCGGTCAGTTCCCTGCCCCACTTACCGGTATTAACCAGAAAGGTTGGGAAACGGTGGTACGCACCAATCTAACCGGCGGCTTCTTGATGGCTAAAGAAGTGTATCTGCAAAGTATGAGTAAGCACGGCGGATCAATTGTCAATATCGTCGCTGATATGTGGGGTGGTATGCCAGGCATGGGGCACTCCGGTGCAGCCCGCGCAGGCATGGTGAACTTCACTCAAACGGCTGCCGTTGAATGGGCAGCGTCAGGCGTTCGTGTTAATGCTGTCGCACCGGGCTGGGTGATCACCAGCGGCATGGATACTTATCCTCCAGCCATGAAGCCTTGGATTCTAGGTTTAAAAGATGCTATTCCATTGAAACGTATGGGAACCGAAGCGGAAATAAGCTCCGTGATCTGCTTTTTGCTAAGTGAAGGGGCAAATTTTATTAGTGGTGACTGTATTCGTATTGATGGTGCCGCCTCACAAGGAGGCCGCGTTGCACCGCTACCCAGAGCGAATAACTCTGAGTCTTATGATGGCTTCCATCGCGCAGAGCTTCCCAAAATTTTCCAAGAGGAAGAAGAATAAATCCCCCTCTCTCGTCATTCCGGCAGTGTCTAAGCCGGAATCCATAACGATAGCGGGGCATGAATAAACATGCTACCCGATTAAATATTTCGGGAATGGCATCAAAATAATACGGATACTTAAATGAGTATATTAGAGACAAGCATCGAAACTTCGTCTGAAGAGTTCCAGGCAAATGCCGAAGCCATGCAAGGCTATATTAACGAGTTTCGTAACGTTGAAAATAAAGTCGTAGAAAAAGAAAATCAAGCGAAGGAAAAGTTCATAAAGCGCGGTAAATTGTTACCGCGTGAACGTATCAATATGCTGTTGGATCGTGGCGCTCCTTTCCTTGAAGTGAGCAGTCTCGCTGGCTACAAGATGCACGATGATAAAGATGGTTCCATGGCCGGTGGCGGCATTATCGCGGGCATTGGGTATGTTGCAGGCATTCGCAGCATGATCATCGCCAGTAACAGCGCCATCAAAGGCGGAACGATTTCTCCTGCTGGTCTAGACAAGACGCTACGTTTACAGGAAATCGCCAAACTGAATAAGCTGCCTATCGTGACACTGGCAGAAAGCGGCGGCGCTAACTTGAACTACGCAACCGACATATTTGTGCAAGGTGCTCGCGGCTTCGCAAATCAAGCACGCTTGTCAGCGCAAGGTATTCCACAATTCACAGTGGTACATGGTAACGCAACGGCTGGTGGCGCCTATCAGCCTGGCTTATCGGATTACACGGTCGTAGTGAAAGACAAAACCAAAATGTTCTTGGCTGGCCCTCCACTACTTAAAGCCGCTACCGGAGAGATCGCAAGCGATGAAGAGTTAGGCGGCGCAGAAATGCATGCGCAAGTTGCCGGTACTGCTGAATTCCTCGCAGAAGACGATGCCGACGGCATTCGGATGATTCGTGACTTAATGAAGAGCGTTCCTTGGAATGAGCAGCTTCCAGCTAAGCCATCTAAAGAGTGGCAAGAACCTCTTTTCAGCCCAGAAGAGCTAATTGGCGTTGTACCAGCAGACAGCAAGCACCCCTACGATGTCCGCGAAATCATTGCCCGTATTGCTGACTCGTCCGATTTTGTTGACTTCAAACCAGAATTCGACAAACAAACCGTTTGTGGCTTTTTGAAAATTCAAGGTCATGCTTGCGGCATCATTGGTAACAATGGCCCGATCACGCCCGAGGGCGCTGCCAAAGCGGCTCAGTTCATCCAACTATGTGAACAGTCCAACACCAGTTTATTGTTCTTCCATAATACCACCGGTTTTATGGTTGGCACGCACTCAGAGCAACACGGTGTCATTAAGCATGGTTCTAAAATGCTACAAGCGGTAGCAAATACCACTGTAGCTAAGCTCACTATCGTCGTTGGCGGTTCCTATGGTGCGGGTAACTATGCCATGTGTGGTCGAGGTCTTGACCCTCGCTTCATCTTCGCTTGGCCGAACAGCAAAACAGCCGTTATGGGCGGCGCACAGGCCGGTAAGGTATTGCGAATCGTCACAGAAGCAAAACATGCAAAAATGGGTAAAGAAGCTGATCCAGCCATGCTCGATGTTATCGAGAAAGCGACTGCAGATAAATTGGACGAGGGTTCAACAGCCTTGTTTGGCACCGCTCGCCTATGGGATGACGGATTAATCGATCCGCGCGACACGCGCAAGGTGTTGGCATTCCTCTTAGATATTTGTGAGGAAGCCAATATGCGTGAACTAAGACCCAGCTCTTTTGGCGTAGCGCGTCTATAAGATGTAAAGCAAAAACTACCAGGTCATTCCCGCGTAGGCGGGAATCTATTGTTTTAGAGCTAAGCCACATAGGTTGATGAATACTAAGAACAGACTGAATATAAAACTAGACAATGGATCCCCGCTTGCGCGGCGATGACGCTGAGTCCGACTATATTCACAAATAATTTAAAGAACAGAGCAAGAACAATGCAATTTACTCAAGAACACAAAGAAATCCGTCGTACCGTTAAGAACTTCGTCGTAAATGAAATCAACCCACATGTTGAAGAGTGGGAGCAAGCTGGCACATTTCCAATGCGAGACGTATTCAAAAAGCTTGGCGAGCTTGGCCTTTTAGGTATTAGCAAACCGACTGAGTTTGGTGGCATGGGGCTCGATTACAGCTATAGCATTGTGGCTGCAGAAGAATTTGGGCTGGCTAAGTGCGGTGGCGTACCCCTAGCCATTGGGGTACAGACAGATATGTGCACTCCTGCTCTAGCACGCTTCGGCTCGGATGACCTACGTAAAGAGTTTTTAGCACCTTCTATTACCGGCGACATGATTGGCTGTATCGGTGTTTCTGAACCTGGTGCGGGGTCAGATGTCGCGGGCCTAAAAACGACTGCCAAAAAAGATGGTGATGATTACATCATCAACGGTACAAAAATGTGGATCACTAACTCGCCAAGTGCTGACTTTATCTGCTTATTGGCGAATACCTCTGACGACAAAGTACACGTCAATAAATCGCTGATCATTGTACCGATGAATACACCAGGCGTTACCGTTGCACCGAAACTAGATAAGCTCGGTATGCGCTCCTCTGAAACAGCTCAAGTATTCTTCGACAACGTTCGTGTACCGCAGCGTTACCGTATCGGAAACGAAGGAATGGGCTTCATGATGCAAATGATGCAATTCCAGGAAGAACGTATGTTTGGTGCGGCAAATATCATCAAAGCTCTGGAACGCTGCGTAAACAGCACTATCGATTACTGTAAGCAACGAGAGACCTTCGGTCAGCCTCTGATTAATAATCAGGTAATTCACTTCCGCTTTGCAGAATTACAAACTGAAATCGAAGCCCTTCGAGCCCTGACTTATCAGGCAGTTGAAGGTTATATCAACAAGCAGGATGTCAGCAAGCTTGCTTCTATGGCGAAGCTAAAAGCAGGCCGCTTGGGCCGAGAAGTAACCGATTCTTGTTTACAATATTGGGGTGGCATGGGTTACATGTGGGACAACGAAGTATCTCGCGCCATGCGTGACGTACGCCTAGTATCTACTGGCGGCGGTGCAGATGAAATCATGCTCGGCATTATCTGCAAGCTAATGGGTATTTTACCCGGCAAGAAGAAGTAAACCCTTCCTCGTCATCCCGGCATTCTTTTTAGCCGGGATCTATTATGTAAATTATTAAATGACGAAGAGATCACTAACTATGACTTTACCAGAAACCGAAACACTATTACTTGAACAGCGAGACCATGAACTGCATATCACACTCAACCGCCCTAAAACTCGCAATGCGATGAGCCTAAAAATGGTTAAAGAGTTAATGGCTGTGTTTGAAAGTATTCAAACACAGGAAGACATTCGTGCAGTAGTATTACGGGGCGCAGAAGGCCACTTCTGCGCTGGCGGCGATATTAAAGATATGGCAGGTGCCCGTATGGCGGAAGGCTCTAAAACTGCTGATCAAAACGACCCGTTCTACGAGCTGAACCGCGAATTTGGACGCATGATTACTTATGCGAATCAGATTCCACAGGTACTCATTGTGGTCACAGAGGGGGCAGTCCTGGGCGGAGGCTTTGGCCTTGCCTGTATTTCCGACGTTGCCCTAACCTCTAGTGACGCAAAATTTGGCTTACCTGAAACCGGCCTGGGTATTCCACCGGCTCAAATCGCTCCATTTGTCGTGACACGCATTGGCTTAACCCAAGCGAGACGTCTAGCCTTATTAGGGTCTTGTTTTAACGGTCAGGAAGCTAAGGAGCTGGGCATTGTTCACGAGGCACATGAAACAAGTGAAGCACTTGAAGAAGCCCTAGAATCAGTACTTAGCCAAGTTAAACGCTGTGCACCAGATGCTAACCGTATCACGAAAGAACTGATACTCGGAGTCGGCAAACAACCATTGGAAGAGTTATTAGACTCTGCAGCCCATTCCTTCTCAAAAGCAGTACAAGGTAAGGAAGGCCAGGAAGGCACCATGGCCTTTGTACAGAAGAGATTGCCTAGCTGGGCAGAGTAGTCAGTTATCATCAAAACAATGGATTCCCGCCTTCGAGGGAATAACGATAAAAAGAGAGTATTAAGATGTCTAAACAAGTGACATTCGAAAAAGTATTAGTTGCAAACCGTGGAGAAATTGCCGTTCGTGTGATGCGTACAGCTAAGTCGCTCGGCTATAAAACCGTTGCGGTTTACAGTGAAGCTGATGCGGGTGCGCCACATGTTCTTAACGCAGACGAAGCGGTATGTATTGGTGCAGCACCAGTAGGCGAATCCTATTTAGTCGCAGACAAAATCCTTGAGGCCGCTAAACTAACTGACGCTGGCGCCATTCACCCTGGCTATGGCTTCTTGTCTGAAAACTGTGACTTCGCCAACGCTTGCGAAAAGGCCAATATTGAATTTATCGGCCCACCTTCTGCAGCAATCGAGCTTATGGGTAGCAAACGTTTATCAAAGATCGCTATGACCAAGGCCGGTGTGCCTTGTATCCCTGGTTATGAAGGTGCTGATCAAGACATTGAGACACTCCTAAAAGAAGCCCAAACCATCGGCTTCCCTATTATGGTAAAAGCCTCTGCCGGTGGTGGTGGACGTGGTATGCGTCTGGTTTTTGAAGAGAGCGAGCTGGAAGCACAAATCAAAACAGCTAGTTCAGAAGCTGAGAATGCTTTTGGCAGTGGTGAGCTGATTCTTGAGCGTGCCGTGATCAAACCTCGTCATATTGAAATTCAAGTCTTCGCCGACAAGTACGGTAATGCTGTTTATTTTGGTGAACGCGACTGCTCTATCCAGCGTCGCCACCAAAAAGTGGTTGAAGAAGCGCCTTCGCCATTTGTCGACCCTGAACTTCGCCAGCGCATGGGTGAAGCGGCTGTACAAGCAGCCAAAGCTTGCAATTACGTCGGTGCAGGGACGGTTGAATTCTTGGTCGACTCAGATAAGAACTTCTACTTCCTGGAAATGAATACCCGTTTACAGGTAGAGCACCCGGTGACAGAGCTGATTACCGGTACTGACTTGGTAGCCTGGCAGCTCAATGTAGCGTCAGGTCAAGTATTGCCCAAGACTCAGGATCAAATCGAACTTAATGGACATGCCATGGAAGTTCGCCTCTATGCTGAAGACCCTGCAAATCAGTTTTTACCTCAAACGGGCCCGGTCCACCTTTGGGAGCCAGCTCAAGGTGACGGTTTACGTATCGATGATGGCATT
This sequence comes from Oleiphilus sp. HI0043, assembly GCF_001634935.1. Taxonomy (NCBI): domain Bacteria; kingdom Pseudomonadati; phylum Pseudomonadota; class Gammaproteobacteria; order Oceanospirillales; family Oleiphilaceae; genus Oleiphilus; species Oleiphilus sp. HI0043. The sequence continues at coordinate 23,147 of NZ_LWEY01001445.1, forward strand.
ATAACCGGCCAAACCGTCTCGCCTTTCTATGACCCAATGTTAGCCAAGATTATTGCCTATGGCGCAAACCGTGAAGAAGCGAGACGTCGTTTGATCCGTGCTGTTGAAGAAAGCACCCTATTTGGCTGCACCGTTAACAGTAACTTTCTATGCGAAGTACTACGACATCAGGTGTTCATCGATGGCGAAGCCACCACAGCCTTTATTGGTGACGACTTCGTTGACAGTAAAACTCTCAGCAAACAGACGCCTTCAGCATTGGCTGTTTCGCTCGCAGCCATGATCTCTTACTTGGAACAAAGCCCGTCTCGTACGGCAAGCCAACTTTCCCCTTGGGGCAACGAATTATCTGGTTGGAGCAATACTGGCAAAGCTCCATGGCCTTACCAGTTAAAGAGCGGTGAAGACAAGTTCGACTTGAGCCTGGAGCAAAACGAGAACGAATATTTAATCAAACAAGGTGATAATGAAACACGCATCGTATTAATGGGTAATGTGCCTGGCGTACTCACCTACAGTGAGCAAGGTGTGCGCAAAACCTGTCGCTATAAAGTGGTCGGGGGACAGATATTTATACGCCTAGAGAGCGAGTATTTCTGCTTTGAAGATTGCACTCATCAAGCGGCCGAAGCTCAAGATGGTTCAGGGTCTGGGAAAATTAAGGCAAGCATGGATGGCGCAATTATTGAAGTACAAGCTGAAGTGGGTATGAAAGTCGAGAAAGGACAAACGCTTGTTATTCTCGAAGCCATGAAAATGGAGCACCCTTTAAAGTCTGACGTTAATGGAATCGTCAAGGCTGTGAATGTTGCCCAAGGTGATCAAGTTAAATTGCGACAGCTGCTTGTCAACGTAACACCCGATAAGGCCGAATAAAGATGGGATCATTAGTTAATAAAACGATTATTATAACCGGCGCAAGCCGCGGCATTGGTCGAGAAATGGCACTTAAGTTTGCCGCCGATGGTGCGAATATCGTCATCGCAGCGAAATCAGCTGAAGCTCACCCTAAACTCCCCGGCACAATTTTCAGCGTTGCCGAAGAAGTTGAACAAGCTGGAGGACAAGCACTCGCCTTTCAAATGGATGTCCGAGAAGACGAGCAGGTTAAGGCGCTCATTGAGGCAAGTGTTGAAAAATTTGGCGGTATTGATGCGGTTATTAATAATGCTGGCGCAATCAAACTGATGAACTCTGAAATGCTGCCTTTGAAGCGTTTTGACCTAATGTATCAGATCAATACTCGCGCCGTACTGAGCTTATCAACGGCTGCGCTACCTTGGTTAAAGAAGTCTGAATGCGGCCATATTCTGAGCCTCTCACCACCCGTTAACCTCGACCCAAAATGGTTCCAGCATTATGGTCCTTATACCGTCACCAAGTATGGCATGTCGATGTTGACTATTGGGATGGCAGCCGAATACAAGCGCTACGGAATTGCAGTGAACTCCCTATGGCCACAAACATTAATCTCTACAGCTGCCATCGAATTTGAAGGTGGCGGAAAGTCGGCTCTTGAAAAAGGTCGTAAGCCCGCCATTATGGCCGATGCTGCCTACGAAATACTCACCACCCAAGATTGTGAGCTCAGTGGTGAAGTAATCATTGATGAAGACATCCTTCGCAAGAGAGGCGTGGATGATTTCGATCACTATCGCTACTCAGATGATCCAGATAAAAAACTGATGAACGATCTATTTGTCGATTAAATAAACAGAGAAACGATGAAAGGACTTGAGGAAGATCAATAAGTTGAGCTTCCTTTCATTTTTATCGATCTAGGGCGTCGCAAATCACAGTGGGAAAGTGGTAACATACATTGTAAGCATTTTCCAACGAGTTCTCTTCAGGCCTTTCATGAATACAATGAAAACCGAAAAAAGCCATGTTTTCAATGATAAGCGAGGCCAGGATCGTAGGCAGGATACTGCTCAAGCTCGAAAATATAAAAATAACCGCCGTAAAGCTGATCGCCGTAATATGGAGTTTAGTGAGCTGCCATGGTGGCTACAACGAAACTACGTTGATGTAAATATCACTCCAGTCCCCTCGAAAGCCAAGAAACTCAATAAAACCAAGCTCAAGTCTAGCCAAAAAGTCGGCTAAGCTTTCAAAAGTAGAGACATTGTAAACCTAATTTTCTTATACTAATTCGAAAATAGCGGAGACTGCTCAAATATTCTGTTACTCAAGCAGCCGTTTTCTATAAGCCTACTTAGATCAATTTCATCAATGCTGCTTTTGAAAAGTCCTGCAATTCATCCAAACGCTGTTCTTTCACTTTCAATACCCACTCAGGGTCTTGAAGTAGCGCACGGCCAACCGCGACCAGCTCAAATTCACCTTGGGCAACTCTGTCAGACAATTCAGCAATTCGGCTAGACGCCACTCCCGCCTTGTCAGACATCCCCAAGCTCGAGCCCTTCTCATCGATAAAACTACTATCTAGACCAACGCTACCAACGGTGATTACCGGCTTACCTGTCAACTCCTTAGTCCAACCAGCAAGATTCAAGTCAGAGTTATCGAACTCATTTTCCCAGAATCGGCGTGTTGAGCAGTGGAAAATATCGACTCCGGCTTCAGATAAAGGCTGTAGGAATTGTTTCAGTTCCTCTGGAGAGTTGGCCAACCGTGCCTCATAGTCTTGTTGCTTCCACTGAGAGAAACGTAAAATAATCGGAAAGTCCTCTCCGACCCGAGCTCTGACAGCCTGAATAAGCTCAACCCCAAAGCGAGTTCGCTTGAGCATATCACCACCATATTCATCAGTACGCTGGTTTGTTCCTTCCCAGAAGAACTGGTCAACTAGGTAGCCGTGCGCGCCATGTATTTCCACAGCATCAAAGCCAATACTTTTTGCATCTTCAGCAGCCTGTGCGAAAGCTTCAATAACCTCAGCAATATCTTCCTGCGTCATCGCTACGCCATTTTCTTTGCCTGGCTTAAACAAACCAGAAGGGCTATAGCCCGGTACAGACTTATCAGGCTCTACGCCCTCTTTACGAACTGAACCTACATGCCACAGCTGAGGCGCGATCTTTCCACCTTTCGCATGAACCGCATCAACTACTTTTTTCCAGCCAGCTAATGCTTTCTCACCATGCATGAAGGGGACATTAGGATAACCATTTGCAGCTTTATGACCAACTGGGGTGCCCTCTGTAATGATCAGGCCCACATCATTTTCAGCACGACGCTCGTAGTACGCGACAACTTGTTCATTTGGGACGTTACCCGGTGAAAATGTGCGAGTCATCGGCGCCATCACAATACGATTTTTTAGTTGTAATTTACCTAAGTCCAGCGTTTCAAATAAGGGGCTAACATTACTCATATAAATCTCCTATCTTAACTTTTCAAAGCTATTACTATTGCAAACTACCTACCTGAAGGTAGGCTTATTAAGCAAAAGAAAAGGCTTGCAACACGCTGTCAAAGGACAAGTGCTCAAACCTTTATTTGCGAATTAAATTCTCATATTGCTGCATTGTTTGGTGAAACAAATCCTGGCCATGTAGGCGAGCGTAATAAAGCGCGCCTTTGCAGCTAAAAATAAATAGCGCAGCCATTGCTCGCGTATCTTCAAGCTCAGCAAATTCACCCTGTTCTATACCTTCATCAATGACCTTCGTGACCCAAGCAAGCTCTATATCGTCGAGCTTCTTTATCTGCACCTTAATAGAGTCTGGCAGTTTGCTTAAGTCATTATAGAAGGCACTAATTGGGCATACTCGCTGCTCAGATAAGGCGTGCTTCATCGCGGCACTTAAATAACGTTCCAGCTTATTCCAATGATTTGCTGCACGTTGGTCGAAATAAGCAAGACCTTGGCTAAGCCAGTCATGCGTCCAATCACATAGGGCCAGACCGAGATCTTCTTTCTTAGGGAAGTGATGATGAACACTCGCCTTGGTAATGCCCAGTTCTCTGGATATATCTAAATAACTGAAGCCATCAAAGCCACGGTCCCGAAGCTTATCAGCAGAAAACTCGACAATACGTTGCTTGGTATTCATCAGGGAACCACTTCACTAAAATAGTTTGTTCAATTATTAAACATACCTTACCTACCTGAAGGTAGGTTGTCAAACCTATGCTAAAAAATTGAACATCAACCACCTCACGCAAGCCTGGCTTACCGGCCGGCACCCCGGATATGGGAGTTGACGTGAGTTAATCTAGATGCTATGTAGACTTGAATGAATGGCTAGAACAACTCAATATCACCAGAGCGATTATCGATAGCCTCTATTTCACCTTTGTCGACTAAGTTTTTATAGTTCTTGATACAGTTACGCCCACTCGCTTTGGCATGATAAAGCGCCGCGTCGGCTCTTTCGAATATTAAGACGCTATCGCAGTTATGAGCCAGAAGGACAAAACCAATACTAACCGTAATATGATCTACTTGGGGGAAGTGATGATCAGCAATTTCTCTGCGCAAATCTTCTAGTAAATCCGCAGCCTCTGAGCGCCCCATACCCTGCAACAAAATAATAAATTCTTCACCACCAAAGCGATAAAGATAATCATCACGCTCAAAAAAATCTTTCATCAAGTTGGCAACAGCAATTAAGGTTTCATCGCCAATAACATGCCCAAAGCGATCATTCACTGACTTAAAATGATCTATATCCAATACAGCAATAACATTCTCATCATTCGACTTAGCATTATCGGTTAATTGCGTGTATTCGAGATCAAAGGAGCGGCGATTTTTTAAAGCTGTAAGCTGGTCTTTATTAGATCGATTTAAATGGCCATGTTGATTAACATAAACTGCGATGAGCTGAACGACTTGATTGATCAAACTGACTTTCGGCTCTATATCCAGCAACATGCTAATTTCTTGCCCGGTACTCAAATGTATCGGAAATACCGTTTCCGGCTCTGCTAGAGCCTTGGTATTAAGTGAAACCTTTGATTCGGCTTTAGCACCAGAGACTGGCTGATAAGTGGCGAGCACGACAAGCTCAGTACTGAGTCTATAATCCCCAAGACATAAACGGACATAACCGGGATTTAATAACTTGCCGACCGCGCGAACAAATCGCTCATCAAGATTCTTGAAGGTTTCTGCATAGGTCAAATCCATTAAGGATTCACAATTACAGAGATTGGGCTCAATAATTTTCATTAAGGGTCTGCTTGGCTATGTCATGGTCTGATACAAACATAACAGAGCAGAAAGTAAAGTCTAGAGAAGATTTACCGCTAGTAAAACAAAGCCAGCCCCAATTGGCTCAATATACCTGGGACTGGCTTTTTTAGGCTAGCCTTGCATTAGCAAGTAGTCAAAGGCTGCAAGAGAAGCTTTGGCACCTTCCCCCATAGCGATCACGATCTGTTTATAAGGCACGGTCGTCACGTCACCGCAGGCAAAGATTCCTGGTACGTCAGTCTGACCTTTGGCGTCTACAATTACCTCGCCATAGGCGTTCATTTCTACAATGCCTTCCAGGAAGCCACTATTGGGCACCAAGCCTATTTGGACGAAAATGCCTGATAATTCCTGGCGCTTAATTTCACCACTATCACGATCTTCGTATGCTAAGGCAACAACCTTGCCACCTTCAGCCAAGATTTCTTTGGTCGCTACATTACGCAGAATAGTAATATTCTCACGTTTTTTAGCTTGCTCAACCAAGACCTTGTCAGCCTTTAATTCAGGCATAAACTCGTAGATTGTGACAGATTTTACGATACCAGCTAAATCCAAAGCCGCTTCAACACCTGAATTTCCGCCACCAATAACAGCAACATCCTTACCTTTAAAGAACGGTCCGTCACAGTGCGGGCAGTAAGCAACACCTTGACCTATGTTTTCCTTCTCGCCAGGAATGCCAAGCTCTCTCCACTTTGCACCGGTCGCAACAATCACCGTCTTGGTTTCGATCACTTCACCCGAAGAGAGTTCAATCTTATGGTTTTCACCCCCCTGGCCTTTCTCGATGCTCGCGACTCGTAAGTGTTCTCTGACGGTCACGTCATATTCTTTAATATGCTGCTCCAAAGCCGTAGACAATTCCGGGCCGGTTGTTTTAGGCACAGAGATCAGGTTTTCGATCCCCATAGTGTCTTTCACCTGTCCACCAATCCGATCTGCGATGATCGCTACTTTCAAACCTTTTCGAGCACTATACACCGCTGATGCTGCACCTGCCGGGCCACCACCAATCACAACAACATCCTGAACAGGTAGTGCTTCAGCAGGCTCTGCTGCCTGAGTGATGTCGGGGTATTTAGCCATCAATTTCTCTAGTAGGACTGCCTGGTCAATTTTACCGTTAGCGAATACTTCACCATTCAAGTAAACACTAGGCACACCTTGAATACTTCGCTCTTCGATCAAGTCCGGATAGACACCGCCATCAATGGTTTCAGTGGTAATCTTATCGTTGACCAAAGCAAACTGATTCAAAGCCTGGACCACTTCAGGACAATTGTGACAACTCAAGCTTACAAAGACTTCGAAGTTAAGTGCTTCCTGTACACCACTTATGATCGACTTTATTGAATCATCCAACTTCATATCAGTACCCGAAGCGTGAAGCACCGCAAGCACTAGCGAATTGAATTCGTGACCGCCAGGAATACCGGAGAACCGAATTCCCGTATCTTCTCCATCACGTTCTAACAAAAAACTTACCGGGCTTTGCAATACTGATTTTATATCACGTTCTTCAAGTGAAATCTTGTCGCTAACCGATGCGAAACTGCTGAGAAATTCCATCAACTCCGCTTTTTTGTCATGCTCACCTGTTTGCACAACAAAGGTGATATCATTCTGCATATTGGCGGTATAGCCTTTAAGCGCGTTCAAAATGTCATTCGTCAACATTCTCTTATCCTCGTTTTAAATACCTTTGGAGATTCAGGAGGCTCTTATATGAACCTCCTGAGATACTGCTATTTAGCGTTTAATGCAGACTAGATCTTGCCAACCAAATCCAGGCTTGGAGTCAATGTTTCTTCACCTTGTTCCCACGCTGCTGGGCATACTTCGCCGTCATGTTGGTCTACGTATTGAGCCGCTTTGACCTTACGAACCATGTCTTTTGCAGAGCGACCGATACCTAGGTCGTGAAGCTCAGCAACCTTGATGATGCCTTCAGGGTTGGCTAGGAAAGTACCACGTAGTGCCAAACCTTCTTCTTCGATCATTACATCAAAGCCGCGAGTAATGACACCTGTTGGATCACCGATCATTGGGTAGTTGATCGTACCAATCGCCTCACTCGTGTCGTGCCATGCTTTGTGAGTAAAGTGCGTGTCAGTCGAAACTGAGTAAACTTCTACACCTAGCTTCTGAAGCTCTTCGTAGTGCTTCGCCATGTCTTCAAGCTCAGTTGGGCAAACAAACGTGAAGTCTGCTGGGTAGAAAAGGAAGATTGCCCACTTACCCTTTACATCTTCAGTTGTCACTTCTTTAAACTCGCCGTTGTGAAAAGCTTGAGCAGTAAATTCAGGGATTGATTTGTTGATCATGTTCGCCATGTTGTATTCCTCGATTAAGTTTGTGTTGTGTGTTTCGACAGGAATAAGATTAAGCGCGAACAAGAATTAAATAAATTGAATTAAATAAAAGGTGATGTTCAAAAAAACTGAACATTGATCTAAACTCATCACTATTATTGTGAGAAGAGAGCAAGACCATGATTTCACTCAAGCAAATTCACTATGCTTTGGCTGTCGAGAAAACGCTGCACTTCAAGAAAGCTGCTGAAGCCTGTTCAGTATCTCAGTCAGCACTGAGCACCGCCTTAAGTGAATTAGAAAAGCAGTTGGATATTCAAATATTCGAACGAGACAATAAGAAGGTACTGATTACCCCCACCGGAAAGATGTTTCTGCAACGGGCACAAAGTATCAAACTGGAAGTCGACAGCCTTTATCAACTATCGCAAAACCAGAAAGCGCCTTTAAATCATCCGATGACGGTTGGTGTCATTCCAACAGTCGGGCCTTACTTACTTCCCAAAGTCTTACCTGCACTTCGCCAACAATACCCTGACTTCAAACTGACAATTATCGAAGAGCAGTCTCATGTCCTGGTAGACATGATCCGCAAAGGCGAGATTGATACCGCAATTCTGGCGCTACCCTATCCACATGACGGACTGTTAGCCTTTGAGTTCTTTCAAGAAGACTTTTACTGGCTGACGCGCAATGATGCAGAGCAATCAGGTTTAGATGAAATCACCAGTACCGAAATAGATCAGTCAAAACTAATGCTACTCAAGGACGGTCACTGCCTTAAAGATCATGCCCTAGCAGCATGTAAGCTAAGTAATAATGAACAAAGTGAAACACTAGGCGCGACCAGCCTCAACACTTTGATTCAAATGGTGGCCGGTCGTATGGGTAGTACTCTCGTTCCCGAGATGGCCTTAAAGCAGATAAATAGCCAAAGCGATGACCTCAAAGCAATTCACTTGAATGAACCAGGACCTCATCGCAGAATCGCTTTTTTAAGTCGCCCCAACTATATCGGCGTCAAGAACATTGAGTGCTTAATGGAAGTGTTTGCTGAAGAACTTCGTTAAGAAAAAGTGATCATCTACTTCTATTTTTTGAACTATACAAATTGCACATGACTTGCGAAGCTAACAATGCAAACAATCAATAGGAGAAAGTCGAATGAAAAAGATTATCGAGACAATTAGCCCAAAAGCATCAAAGCATAGTAATGACAAGCCTTCTGCATGTAAGTCCTGCAACTACAGCAATGACTACTACCAGGACAGGGTTTGTCGCTAAACCCATCTAACTGTAGGCAAAGCCTTCCACAGCTCGCATGAGGAGTAGCATGGGGCAGAGTCTGCGAGGGGCGGAACCCTCTGCCTACGCGGGCACTAGGTAAACCGACTTCTGTAGGCAGAGCCTTCCATGGCTCGCAAGCGGGCTAGTACGGGGTTGATCCAGCGAAGGCTGGAACCCTCTGCCTACGGCAATCGTTATTTGTTAGATATAAGAAATACTATATTCATTCTCCTTCGAATAGTTCAAAATAAGCCTAAACTCGCTCCCCTAAGCACCAGGTACCATGTCACAAGCATCATATAAAATGCCAGGATCAAAACCTAAGATTGGTCTAAGCGCCTGCCTTGCAGGATTTGAAGTACGTTATGACGGAAAGCATAAACGCTCATCATTGTGCTTAGACGAATTGAGCAAACACTTCTCTTTTGAAACATTCTGCCCTGAAGCCGCTGCCGGTTTTGGTATACCCCGCCCCAAAATGCGACTTACCGGCAACCCTTCCAGGCCAACGCTACGGTATAACGATGACACTGACTTAACAGGCATAAACTTAGGCCCTCAATTACTTGAAGGCTGCAAAGAGGCCCTTGATAGCTTTGGGTCTTTAGATGGCTTTGTTCTGATGAAAAACTCACCCAGCTGCGGAGTCAGAAACGTCAAAATATTTCAGAGTGACAGCACTATTCACCAACAAGGCGGTATGGGCCTATTCGCGGCAGCCTTGAAGGAAAGGTTCCCTTTATTGCCGATCGAAGAAGAAGTGAATTTGCACGACGAAAGTCAGTATATGGAGTTTGTTAAGCGAGTTCATGCTCACTTTAAATCGCGGAAATGACAAGTATCAGGCGTAACCTATCTTAAGCAAGGGCCACTCGCGCTCAAGGTTATCCTCAGCCCTAATCTCCAATCATTGGCTTATAAAATTACATCTACTGCCCATTAACCGTTAGATATCCACTCATAGGTATTGACACATATCAATCAAGCCCGTTATTTAACCATGCGCCCTCCAATTGTCTAGTAGACTTAAGGATTACGTTTAAAAAAGAGGGCTAGAAAAGAACCATGCAAAACTCAGATAAGAATCAATCAGACAAGCAAACTTCGTCTAAGAATAAGACTTTGAGCTCAGTAGGGACTCAGCTTCACGCTCTAGCAGAAAAACGCCATGACCCACATTATATTGCCGAATCATTTAGGTCAGGCGAATACCCATACAAGACAAAAATTAGTCGCCAACGATACGAAAGCATAAAAAAAGAATTACAAATCGAGCTACTAAAAGCCCAGAAGTGGATAAGAGAGTCAGGACAAAAAATAGTGATTCTGTTTGAAGGGCGAGATGCCGCTGGTAAAGGTGGCACCATAAAACGCTTTATGGAACATCTAAACCCACGGGGCGCTCACGTTGTTGCTTTGGAAAAGCCGACTGAAGAAGAGCTCGGTCAGTGGTACTTTCAACGCTACATTAAACACCTGCCCACCAAAGGTGAACTCGTTTTATTCGACCGGTCTTGGTATAACCGAGCAGGTGTTGAAAGAGTTATGGGGTTCTGCGAACCGAGCGACTACCTTGAGTTTATGCGTCAAACGCCAGAACTAGAAAGAATGCTTACCCGTAGCGGTATAAAATTATTTAAGTATTGGTTCTCTGTTACTGAAGAAGAGCAAACCGCTCGCTTTCAGAAACGTGAAACTGACCCTCTAAAACAGTGGAAACTAAGCCCTATCGACAAACTTGCTCAAGAAAAATGGAATGACTATACCGAAGCGAAAGAAGCGATGTTTTTCTACACCGATACCGCTGACGCACCCTGGGTAGTCGTAAAATCAGATGATAAAAAAAGAGCACGCCTTGCGTGTATGCAACACTTCCTTTCTAAGCTGGATTATCCTGATAAGAATCATCATGTTGTTCGTGGAGCAGATCCCCTTATTGTCGGCCAAGCATCATCAGTTATCGAAGAAGACAGCCATATACTAGGTAAGTCTCTTCACCCGGAAGCTAAAAAATAAGGCACAAATGCGTTCCTTTAATTTCTTGTTGAACCCAGTAAAATCTGGGTTCAACTTGTAAGCGGGCCACTAAGATAATTCCGCAACAACCTCTGAACCACAGTCCCTTACTGCATAAAATAGACAATCCATCTTGGCGATTTCCGGATT
>NZ_LWEY01001446.1:0-1300 GCF_001634935.1 Oleiphilus sp. HI0043
AGCGTTGCTCCCAGCGTTGCTGGAGAGTCCAATAAAGTCTGCGGTGTTGCCCAATTGGTCGTCATCGCTACAGGAAAAGATACCAGCACCAAAGCATAACCCACCATTGCCGGGTTAAAGGGGTTATACCCCATTCCTCCGTATAAGTGCTTGGCAAAAACAATAGCAAATGCTGTCGCTACCAAAGATACCCACCAAGGCGCAAAAGGAGGCAGAGCAATCCCCAGCAACACTGCTGTTACAAGCGCACTGTAGTCGTTAAGGTAAAACATAACAGGGCGCTTACGAATCTTCAGAATCAAGATTTCGCAAACAATCGCCACCACGCTGCACCAAAGAACATTGTGCAAGTTGCCCCAGCCGAAAAAAATCGTCTGTGCAATCAGGCCGGGAATAGTCAAGCCGATGACCCAGCGCATCATGTTTGCAGTTCGATTAGAACCTTTCGCATGCGGTGAAGTGAGCGTCAACAATGCCATCTTAGTTACCATTCTCTTGTGATTTCTGCACATCGCCTACTTTAGCGCGCGCACTATTCAGTTCATCTTGAGCGACTTTTACCCGCTGCTTGTTTTTATCAACGGCACGGGTTAATTTCTCGACTTGCTCTGGTTGAGCATTTGCTAAAGCGTCTTCCATCTTCATTAGCTTTGATTCCGCCTTTTCCACAGCTAGACTCAAAGCATCCAGATCAGGCAGTTCTTCCTTTTCACTTTCTTGTGAGCCTGACTGAGTCGAAGCTAATGCCTGTTGTGCCTCCTCGAATGCCTGTTTGGCTTGCTCAACACGCACTTTGTTCTTGTCGACAGCACGGGTTAGTTTCTCTACCTGCTCGGGCTGAGCATTTGCAAGTGCATCTTGCATTTTTGCCAACTTAGATTCGGCTTTCTCAAATGCTAGCTGCAACTCATCTACAGCAGCTTGATCTATGCCCTTAGCCTCACCCGCTTCTTCACTTTGCATCGCAGGTTCTGAGTTTGCTTTTTCCCAGGCTTGCTTAGCCTGGTTAACTCGCATTTGGTTCTTTTCTACAGCTCGGGTTAATTTCTCTACTTGCTCAGGATTATTTTCTTTTGCCGATTCAAGTGCATCGAGCATCTTATCCAGTTTCGATTGCGCCTTATCCCAGGCAGTTTTTAACTCTTCCGGGCTTTGCTCTATTGCTTCTGCAACTTCCTTAGCTTTCTTTGCTTCCGCTCTAGCCAAAGCTTCCGCAACCGCCGCTTTCTTGGCATCTATCTCTGGCGCTTTCTCTGGGGCCGCAGCAGCCTGAGCCTTTTTCTCTGCTTGCGCTTTCGCA
>NZ_LWEY01001447.1:0-1090 GCF_001634935.1 Oleiphilus sp. HI0043
CAAGCGACCGTCAATTACGCCATCAAGCAAGACCTTCCAGTTAGCTTGAGCTTCAATTTTGACGTACAGGCCTTCATCCTCAAAGTAACCGTTTTCATAGGCGACAGCTATTGGCGCCATGTCTGTTAGTTTGATAAAACCGAAAGTTAACTCCTCTTTTTCCGGATAGCCTAATTTCTCTGCATGCGCCGCGCCGCTAGTCATACCAACTGCGACACTTGCGCTGATTACTGTTGTCATCGTTGCCGTTTTTAACGATTTAAACCACTTCATAAAACGCTTCCTTTATATCAATGAATCAATAATAAACTTTCAAAAAATCCAAAAAAAAGGCGCCCACCGATTAGTCGCCTCTAATGAGACCACTAACTGATGAGCACCTTTGCTCGTTCAAACCTGACCGCGCCATTGCGATCTTGTTTGATGTCTTTCTGATCGCCGTTGATAGAAAGACATTATGTTTTGTTTCATGAACGCCTTGCGTTCGTAGATATACCAGTTAAAGCACAAGCCGTGCCAACTTTTTATACCTTATATATCAACTACTTGACAATATCACGCAGAAATACGACCCATTTCAGTGCACCAAGCACTTACTAACGACTTGCTTTAGGGCTACTCGACATCACCCAATAAGGAAAACACATCAATAATGCTTTCAGCCACTTTCACAATCGGCTGCCCCTTATCCATCGCCAACTTTCTAAGAGAGGTATATGCCTCATCTTCACTCAGGCCCTTCTGTTTCATCAACAAACCTTTAGCCTTCTCTAAGGTCTTTCTTTCGGCCAATTTGGTTTTTGCCGTGTTTAATTCCTTTATTAAACCTTGCTGCTCATGAAAACGAGCTACTGCGATATTAATAATTGAAGGCAAGCGCTGTGGCTGTATATCATCCACAATAAAAGCACTGACACCGGCCTTCACCACCTTCTGAACCAGCGGCGGCGCATCCTTTTCTGAGAAAACAATGACGGGAAGCGGCATGCGCTCTCGAAGTTCGACCAGTTGCTGTAAAGTGTCTTCGTCGGGCAAGTCCATACCTACCACGAGAATATCAGGCTGATACTCCTCCGCTTTAGCCAACATA
>NZ_LWEY01001448.1:0-877 GCF_001634935.1 Oleiphilus sp. HI0043
ATTTTGTTAATATGCGCCGTCTTAAAAATTGGCAGTCACTCTGTCTTTTGTCTAAAAATTTGTTTTCAAGGCAAGTTTGAAGGTGTAAAGATAGATGGGAAGCCCCCTTTCGTGCGGTGCCTTAACGGCTCTTCTGGTTTTTTATAAGCTAAAAGAAGAGTGATAAGTGTAAGGTGGCGGCATAATTGAATTAGAGGTGTGCAATGAAAGAAGCTATTCATCCTGATTACCAGGAAATCGAAGCAAAATGTGGTTGTGGTAACGTTATTAAAACACGTTCTACGCTATGTAAAGATATTACTCTGGACGTATGTTCAGCATGTCACCCATTCTATACTGGTAAGCAGAAAGTAATGGATACAGGTGGTCGTATTGATAAGTTCAAGAAGCGTTTCGGCAGCCGTATCGGCGGCTAAGCTTTGTTTGGCGAGTTGCCAAAGAACTAAGATATTCCGAAAAAGAGCGCTTGTCGCTCTTTTTTCGTCTGGTTATTTGATGATTTCGGTCAAATGACAATAAAAAAGTTACGGCGTATTATCATTTGATAATTGTCCCTAGGGAATAAGTGATGTCATAATGTGCGCCGCGGACAGGCTTTAGGGCTTTAATGTCCCTGAAAGAACCTAAACGGAAAAACCAAAACGGTAGAATATAATGTCAGATTTCAAACAAGATGCTCTAGATTACCATGAGTTCCCGAAGCCAGGGAAAATCAGCGTAGAACTTTCTACTCCTGCTCAAACCTCTCGCGACCTTTCTTTGGCTTATAGCCCAGGTGTTGCAGAGCCAGTTAAGGAAATTGCTGCTGACCCGGAAAATGCATATAAGTACACTGCTAAAGGTAACTTGGTAGCGGTTATTACTGATGGTACTGCGA
>NZ_LWEY01001449.1:0-1143 GCF_001634935.1 Oleiphilus sp. HI0043
AGTGAATACCTAGTAGATCACTCAGGTAACAGCGGCATAGAGGCAATAAAAAGCCTTGTAAGAGAAGGTGAATGGAAAGGTCTTAGTGAAGACTCGGCTAACTTTGGTTATCAGCGTTATCCGTACTGGTATCGTTTTGAATTAAGTAACCCAAGCCAGGCGCAAAAGGAGCAGATTCTAGAGATCAGTTACCCTTTGTTGGATTATGTGGATTTTTATCATTTTGCAGGTGACAACTTAGTCAGTGAAGTTCACACCGGAGATAGAAAGCCCTATTCGCAGCGCCTGATAGATCACCCTAATTTTCTCTTTCCTGTCAAAATAGCTGCGGGTGAAACCCACCAGATTTATCTAAGAGTCGACACGGCAGGTTCTCAGTTGGTTCCGATGAAAATTTCTGATGCAACGAGCACCTTTGTGCAGCTAGGAAAAGAAGACGCATTACATGCGACCTACTTTGGCGTTGTATCAGTTATTGTCTTCTTTAACTTATTAATCTTTGTCGCGCTCAGGGAAAAGCTGTATTTATACTATTCAGTCGCAGCATTCTTGTACATGCTGTTCTTTGGTATTATGAGAGCGAAGCTTTTCCCCTTTATTTATTCAGATAACCCCGAGTTTCATCACACGCTTTTATTGTTATTGCCGTCCAGCTGTTTACTTTTTTCAGCGCTATTCTCACGAGAATTTCTCAAGCCTGAGCAATACAGTAAGACTTTGGGGTATTTAATCAATGCGATCATTGGTATTGCCTTGATTGGCCTTGCTGGCATCTTGGTATTTGATGCGCAGACCTCCTTGCAATTGTCGGTGATGGGGGCCATTCCTGGCAGCTTTGTTTTACTCATAATGGGGCCAATATTGGGCTTTATGGGGAATAGGATGGCGTGGATCTATGCCACAGCATGGAGTACTTTCATGTTTGGTGTGACGATATCTGCGCTCAGTAAACAGGGCCTGATGCCGGTGAGCTTCGTTACCGAGTACGGTATGCAGATCGGTTCAGCACTAGAGCTATTTATACTAAACGCAGCCTTAGCCTCACGTTTCTATCAAGAGCATAGGCAGCGAATAGCTGCGCAAGAAGCACGATTACTGGAGCAACTTGAGCGCAGAGAAACCGAACAGAAGCTATTAAACAAG
>NZ_LWEY01001450.1:0-1744 GCF_001634935.1 Oleiphilus sp. HI0043
TTCTATCCTCTCGGATCAGGGGATGGTTGGTATTCTGCCAGACCAGGTGCCAGGCGGAACGGGCGGTGTTAATGCTCCTTTTATGGGAATAGAGGCTAATACGGTAAAGCTTGTATCTCGCTTGATTGGCCGCACTGGCTGTGAAGTCGTGAGCTTGTGTGCGATTCGCCGTCCCAAAGGGGATGGTTTTGATATGGTGTTCAAACCAGCTGATCCTGAGATATATAGTGACGATATCGCTACATCCGTCGCGGCATTGAATCGCTCAGTTGAAGCATGTATCGAAAGTCATCCCGAACAATACCAATGGGAGTACAAACGCTTTAAAGGGATGACGATAGACGGGCGTAAGGCTTATAGTAAGCTTAACCCATAGATTGGTTTAACGCTGCTATTGAGAATAGCCTTCAATCAAATAATTCCAGTCATTGTGAGTCCACTTTATCCCATGCCTTGTTACTTCCTTTTCAAAGCTGCGTTTTAAGCGCTTCAGATTACTGCTTTTCCAGGCATGCTTTGGCTTTAACATTTTGGCGCGATCAAAGTCGATGAGCCAAAATAAGCCCTCTTCATCTTGCAAAATGTTTTGAATGTTCAGGTCAGCATGATAAACACCCGCTTTGTGGAATCTTGCGATTAAAGCGCCTAATGTGAAATAGAAGTCTTTGCTTTGTACTTGTTTGAGTACTTGCAGTAAGTCTTGTGCATTAGGAATGCGGTGTGTCAGTAAGTCTGCCTGATAATATAGGCCTCTTTTGACTACCTGTGCGGCAGCAGGCTTGGGAACCGGCAAGTTTTGTTGATTGAGTAAACTCAAGATATTGAACTCACTGACAGAACGACTCTTTTGCCAGCCTTTAAAAAGGTAGTGGTCGTTGCTGATTTTACTCATCATGCCGCCGCGCAGATAATGTCTTAACACCAGTGAATGAGACTTGTGTTGGATAAACCAGGTTGTTCCACGTCCAGACTCTTGTCCATTAACGGCATTGAGCTTTTTCCAATAGCCTGATTCAAAGAGCTCGCTGGATATGTCCGAAAAACATTCACTATCATAGAGCCAATAATGCTGGCCGTTTTGAGAGGACTCTATATTCGGCATGATTTCAAGTTCCTTGAATCGTTTGGGTGGCGTTCTAGCTAAGACAATTCTAATTCATACAGGGCGATGGTGTCTCGGCACATTTGTGAAAGAGAGAAGTTTTCTTTGACGAAGGCTGCCGCTTCAATGCCTTGCCTTGTGCGTTCGTCTTTACTGTATGCCAGGGCTCGTTCAATAGCCGCCGCCATAGAACTGGAGTCGCGAGGTTTACACATCAGGCTTTTATAGGGAGGGGAGATTGTCTCCTGACTACCTCCGTGGTTTGTAGCAACTACCATGCGTTGCATCACTTGAGCTTCGCAGGCAGTACGACCGAAGGATTCCGGCTTGACGGAGGCTGAAATTACCAGATCAGCCAGCGCATAGGCTGCTGGCATGTTGTCGAAGTTTCCGGTTAACTTGACGTGAGCTTGCAAACCTTTTTCAGCGATCAAGGCTTCCAGTTCTTGTTTATATGCATCTTTTCCAGGCTCGTCGCCAACGAACAAGCAGTAAAAGTTACGATGGGGCAATTTAGCCAGTGCTTCTATTAGTACTTGATGGCCTTTAATTCGAGTTAGCCTTCCAGGCAGCATGATAATGTTTTTCCCCTCAGGGACTGACCATGCTGTCTTGAGCTGTTTCGCAGCGAGCTGAGCTTCT
>NZ_LWEY01001451.1:0-1091 GCF_001634935.1 Oleiphilus sp. HI0043
CATCGGTTTATCCCTTAAAGATTAAGACATAAAAGCTGATTCACCACCGAGAACACAGAGCGGCCTGCGGCCTGCACCGAGAAAAGATAATAGCTTTCTTTAGATGTGTCTCAATCTCTTCCTCTGTGTAGCGAAGCGCTCGGTGTCCTCGGTGGTTCAAATGTTTATTTCTTAGGGTTCCAAGGAATGACAAACATCAAATAATGTAAACAAATGTTAAAATAGACCACTCCACCAACTAGTAAGCCCCTCCTTTAAATGCTAAATTAGCGCCCATTAAGATGATCGTCATACATGGTCATCACAGTGAAGTACTCTCTAATAATGATGGAATCAGGAATGATCGATACACTCTCTCGCCTAAGGCTCACTGGGCGTGCATTTCTTTTTGTAGTAGCAGCTTTATTCTCGCTTCAATCTTTTGCCCTACAGCCTACACCGGCGCAGCTCGAACAGTTTAAGCGTCTCCCTGCAGCGGAACAGGCTCGTTTAGCACAGCAGTTTGGTGTGGATATTCCCAATGTAAATGCTGCGCAAACGCCTGTGGTTGCACAAACTAACAGCGTCATGCCGGTGGCTCAGCAGCAAGTAGCTGAGTCTGTGGGCGGTGAGATTAACACCAATACTGAAATGGAAGAAGGCAAGCTGCCTGCTTTCGGATACGATCTATTCGCAGGTCAGCCAACGACCTTTGCACCCATTACTGATATTCCTGTTTCATCTGATTACGTACTAGGCCCAGGTGATTCACTAAAAGTGAACCTCTATGGTAAAGAAAGCCAATTCTTCGAGTTGGTTGTTGATCAGGAAGGGCAAGTTTATATCCCTGACTTAGGCCCAATGAGCTTAGCTGGCCTAGACTTCTCTGAAGCCAAAGAAAAAATCAAAAAGACTATTGATCAAAAAATGATTGGTGTTAAAGCCAGTGTTTCGATGGGAAGCTTGCGTTCGATTCGGGTCTTTGTATTGGGTGAAGCTCGTGTGCCGGGTTCCTATGTGATTAGCTCCCTCTCAACCATGACTAATGCACTAGTACTGAGTGGTGGTGTTTCAGAGTTGGGTTCACTGCGTAATATTCAGTTAAAACGCAA
>NZ_LWEY01001452.1:0-1455 GCF_001634935.1 Oleiphilus sp. HI0043
AACATTTTCGGAGATTTCACGCGTTGCAATATTCTGTTGCTCCGTTGCTGTCGAAATCACGAGCATTTTGTTTGTAATGCTATCGATCATATTTGCGATCGTTCCCAAAGAGCCTTCAAGCTGGTTGATACGCGCAGCGTTATCTTCTGCAGCACGCATTACCTGACAAGACTTATCGGTAACGCCTACCATTCGTTTTTGCACATTATTGATGCTTTCGGTTATTTCATTAGCTGACTCTCTAGAACGAATTGAAAGACTTCGAACCTCGTCTGCGACCACAGCGAACCCTCGCCCATGTTCGCCTGCTCGCGCCGCTTCTATCGCAGCATTAAGCGATAGCAAGTTAGTCTGCTCCGATATATCAATGATGATTTTCGACATCGCTGCGACATTGTTGGTATGCTCCAACAACTCTGTAACCAGTACCTCACTTTCTTTAGATAAACCGACCATACGGCTTATTTCATTTGTGGCAGATTGGGCCTCAGCGATACCTTCAGTTGTCTGCTCACGCGAGCGTTCTATGTCGTCGTGAACATATTTGATTTGTGCCGCTACATCTTCCACACTCTGACTCAACTCAGTCACAGCCGCTGCTGATGAGGTAATCGAAGCCTTTTGCTCTTTTGCATTGGTTGATGCCGACAAGGCACTAATTGAGAGTTCTCTGGCCATATGAACAAACTCAGCAAAGTACTCCTCCTTGCTTTGTTCTGAGCGTTCATGGCTAAGTAAATAATCCTTGAAGGCTTTTAGGCTTTCATCTTTACCTAAACCCTCTAAAGGTAAATCGCGATACTGACTATCCGGAAGTTGAAGCAAATGCGCTAACTGCTGCAATGCCTGGGCAGAAGCACATTGCCAAAGCATCAAAGCAAGAGCAATGACACCAAGCAAGGCAATAAGCAAGGCATTCCAGGTAACACCTGAAATCAAAATGCTAGCACTCACACAGGCAAGGGACATGACAATAAAAACAAAATATGTTTAGGATAACGCCGAGCAGTAGACATAACTTTCTAGACCCATTCTTTTTCCTGATTTAAAGGACAATAAATGTCATCAACATCAAAGAAGGGGCAAAAGCCATGCCCACTAGTAAAATCACATCAAGGCAGACCACTTAACACGAAGCTAATCAATTGTTTTTATTAAGCAAATTAATATGTAACAAGATGTACGTAAGAAACAGAAATACAGGCGAGTGCTATTTAAAGTGCGACAAGGAAGAGTCACGCCCAAGCAAAGTGCAATGATTACTTGCAGAACTGAAGATGCAACGCAATGGTGCTAACAGACTAAAAAAGCCTGCGAGGTGAGCGGTGGCACAATTCTGAGAAAGTTAAAACTTTCCGTCCTAACTGAAAGGAAGAACGCGTGTTATAAGTACCGAGTTCCTTAGCGTTAGATAGCGCCTTAACTCTAATTGCATCAAGGGTTTCTTTGGATTCT
>NZ_LWEY01001453.1:0-1342 GCF_001634935.1 Oleiphilus sp. HI0043
TCATTACAACAGGCATAATCTTCATGATCTTAGCTTGCATTGGATCAGGCGGAGATGGATTTAGCTGCATTTGGATAGCCATACTTGCACCCATCAGAATCGGCAGAATGAAGTAAGGATCCATTACCGATAGATCGTGAATCCAGAACATAAATGGAGCATGGCGTAATTGAACACTCTCCATCAAAACCCAGTATAAAGCGATAAATACAGGCATCTGAACAAGAATAGGCAGACAACCACCAAGAGGATTAATTTTCTCTTTCTTATAGAGCTCCATCATTCCTTGAGACATCTTCTGACGATCATCGCCATACTGTTCTTTTAAAGCTTGTAGCTTAGGTGCTACCCGACGCATATTCGCCATAGAACGATAACTTGCAGCCGACAACTTGAAGAACAAAGCCTTAACACAAACAGTCACTAGAATAATTGCAAAACCCCAGTTCAATACAATGCCATAGAAGAAATCAAGCAATAGGAATAGTGGCGTTGCTACCCAGAATAACCAACCAAAATCTACGGTTAAATCAAGGTTTGGTGCAATAGCTTCCAAACGCTCCATAATCTTTGGACCAATATATAACTGTGCAGATGTCGTCTTGGTTTCTCCTGGAGCGACTTCGATTGCAGGGCTAATAAAGCCCATCAAATATCGACCGCCTTTCACGCGTGTTTGATAAGNATGAGTAACGCCATTATCTGGGATCCAGGCACTTAGGAAGTAATGCTGAATAAATGCAACCCAACCACCATGAATTTGTTCATTGATAGGGGAGTCAAGCATGTCTTCAAAGTCATATTTCTCGTAAGGTTTTTCAGCGCTTGAAAGCGCCATTCCCAAAAATGACTGCATACCCATACTATTTTGGCTCGATGGGTCAGAGGAACGATCTCTTACAATCTTTCCAGACAGGTTTGCCTGCCAGTTATCATTAGTCTTGTTATTAATGATATAGCTGACATTAATCAGATAATCATTGCGCTTGAATTCATAACGCTTAGTAATTGATACACCATCATCACTTTCAAAATTAAGGTCTATTGAAAGGCTATCTTGTCCTTCTTGTAACTCGTATGAAGAAGATGATGATGAGTAAATAGGAGCTGGGCCGTTTTTAGAGGAATCATATCCATTTTTTCCAAATAGACCACTTTCAACAACGTAATGTCTACCATTACCACTTTCCAACAGCGCCAGTGCTTCTTCTGAGCCTAAGCTAACTTTATGCTGAGGCATTTTTGCCGAAATAACATTACCGCCTTTAAGATCAAGATATAAATCTAATACATCTGTTTTGATATGAACGCTTGACGATTGTTGCGAGGTGGAATTCTTTGT
>NZ_LWEY01001454.1:0-844 GCF_001634935.1 Oleiphilus sp. HI0043
GCGCTCCACTCTATCACCCCAAGAGAGCGAACGGAGCTATCATTACTCGTACCTTGTGCTTGGATATGAGTACTCAATTGAAAGGCAGAAGAAGGCCGGTACCGATACTCGATATTTGATTCAAATAGGCCTGAAACCGAGCTATCCTGGTCACCCTGTCCAAAACGTCCCAGCCCACCATTGAGCCATGTATTTCCGCTGTCTTGATAGTTGGTAACAAGCGTCACATTGCCGATAAAGCGGTGTGGGCTATTCTGCTTTGCATGCACAAGTGCGCTGCTGATCAAAGCGACTAGAAGCAAGGCGGCACAGATAACTGAAGAGTGTTTTATTCTGAATGCTTTGTTTAGCCTTGTTCATCGAAAAAATAATGCTAGTACTCACTGTTTACATCATAGCCTTTAAACCAGGTAACAAAGTCTGCCGAGTTTTGTGGGCGAGAGATATAGTAACCTTGTAACTTATCGCATCCCCATGTTTCGAGTAAGGCCCAAGACGCTCTGTTTTCAACCCCTTCAGCAACGACAGTTAAACCGAGCTGATGAGCCATGTCTATCGTTGACTGGACAATAGCCTGGTCATATTTACTTTCATCCAGTTTCAAAACAAAGGCCATATCGATCTTTAGCTCGTCTACGGGTAAATCTTTAAGTTGGCTCAAAGATGAATAGCCTGTGCCATAATCATCAATCGCCAAGATAATCCCTTGGTCTCTTAATTGATTAAGCACTTTTAGGGCTTGAACCGGGTTATCAATCATCGCACTTTCGGTGACTTCAAGAATTAGCGAAGAAGTAGAGAGGCCGTTTTTCTCAAGCTCTTGCGCCACATAATCGGGTAGGTC
>NZ_LWEY01001455.1:0-989 GCF_001634935.1 Oleiphilus sp. HI0043
AAATTTGATTGCTAGCGATTCCAGCTGGCCTAATGAACCGGGTGGCTTGGTTAGTTGCCCCTGACGAGTACTTGCCGCTGTTTGGGCTTCCAGATTAATTGCTTGAGCAGCGTCATTAAGCCATTGCATAGGAGGTATCCTGATATAAAATTAAGTGTCTATTGTCTTAGTTGCTGTTTCTTGGTGATTAGCCCCGGCTAACAACAATATTCGGGAAGGCTCGTTTTGGGTCGAGTGCTTTCTGCGAAATTGCTGCCGAAACCTTGCGCGCTATATCCCTATATAAGTGAGACACTTCGCTATCAGGCTCTGCCACAACGGTTGGTTGGCCTGCATCGGTTTGTTCACGAATGGTTTTGTGTAAGGGCATCTCCCCAAGTACTTCGGTCTGATAAGTCTGTGCGATACGTGCACCGCCACCTTCACCAAACAAGGGTTCATGGTGGCCGCATTCACTACAAATGTGAGTGCTCATGTTCTCGATTACGCCGAGTACATCAATGTCTACTTTGCGGAACATCTCGATGCCTTTTTTGCAGTCAAGCAAGGCAATATCTTGAGGTGTGGTGACAATAACGGAGCCGGTTACAGGGATTTTCTGCGCCAAGGTGAGTTGGATGTCACCCGTGCCTGGTGGCATATCGATAATCAGGTAGTCCAGGTTGTTCCATAGGCTTTGCGTGGCTAGTTGCATCAAAGCACCGCTAACTTTGGGGCCGCGCCAAACCATGGGGGTGTTATTATCTACAAGAAAGGCCATCGACATTGCCTGTATGCCATGAGCCTCGATAGGCACAAAGAACTTTTCTTCTTCAGTTTCAGGGCGTTGGCCTTCTGGAATGCCCAGCATCATACCTACGCTTGGGCCGTAAATATCAGCATCAAGAATACCAACAGTTGCGCCCTCTTGAGCGAGTGCCAGTGCCAGGTTAACTGAACTGGTGCTTTTACCAACACCACCTTTGCCAGACGCTACCACAATGACGTTT
>NZ_LWEY01001456.1:0-34433 GCF_001634935.1 Oleiphilus sp. HI0043
TGGCGGACACTACGAAGGTTCATTCTCTAACGGTATGTTCCACGGCAAGGGTGTCGAAACCTATGCGAACGGTAAAAAGTATGTCGGACAATTTATTGATGGCCTCTATCACGGTAAGGGAGAGATCCTAAACCCTAATGGAAGTAAGATCACCGGCACATTTAAAGATGGAAAGCCATTTGGCAAGGCAACGCTAACCACAGCAGAAGGCGAAGTGTTTACTGCCAGATCCAGCGAGCCTGGCGTGTGTTACCGGCAAAAGAGTTATCGAGCAACGGAGTGTCCTAAGCTAGAAGGCTGGTAATCAACGTTTGCAATTAGACACAAACGGCCAGCTACGACACGTCCATACAGAATTTTAAAGTACGAATTTGAATAGAGATTAACGAGGTATATGATGACAATTAAAAGCGCTTTATTGGTAGATGACTCCAAGGTCGCCAGGTTTGCATTGAGTAAGCTTTTAGAGAAAATCAGCCTTAAAGTCGATATGGTTAACTCCGGCGAAGAAGCCTTATCATATTTGGCGTCCAACAATAATCCTGACGTTATTTTTATGGATCAGCTCATGCCGGGTATGAACGGCGTTGACGCTACCAAAGAAATAAAAATGAATCCTGAGACATCAGAGATTCCCATTATTATGTGCACCTCAAAAAAGTCAGATGAATTCTCTGAAGATGCACGTAACTTTGGTATTTATGGTGTGCTAACCAAACCTGCTGAGTCTCAGCAAGTGGTAGAGCTTATTGAAAAGCTCACTAGCGACATAGCTAATAACACGCTACCCAAACCTGCGATTTCTATCTCTCTTAGTGATCAGGAACAGGCTCAACTTGGTAAAATCAGCAAAACTGAGCTTCCGGACGAACTTCAAGACAAACCTGCCGCAGCGCCGAGTGTCGAAGCTTCGTCTGATATCATTGAACAAGTCGCTCGATCAGCCGTAAAAGCGAATGTTAACAACCGCCTTCACGAGCTCCTATCCAGTCTATTCGACGAGCAATACGATCATGTCAAACGCATCCTGAGTGATTCAAAGCAAGAGCAGCAGGATCACTTAAAAGGCATCATGGATGAATACGTCAACGAAATTAATAAGAAAACTGAGTCCATTAAAGAGGAAGTTGCTGCAGAAGTAAGTCTGTTTTTAGGAAACCAACTCACTGAATTTAAGCAAGAGCTTCTGGATAGCAAAGCTCATACAGGCTTAGACCCTGTACAAATTGAAGAATTAAAAGAGCACCTTAGCTCTAGCCAATCTATGGACACTGAGTTTTGGCAACGCTTACAGGGTGACGCAATAAAACAAGCTCATGAAATCACGCGCGAAACTGCAGAAGACGTCGCAGCACAAACAATTGAAACCTATATCAGGCAAAACCGAGCTGCTTCCAATAAGTTTTATGGCATGGCGCTGGCGGCCAGCATAGGTGTATTCGCAGTCGGTATTGCTGTTACTGCAGGACTGTTTGGCTAAGCACTTGAATCAGCATACTGAAGTGACTGCCAAGCGTAAGCGCTCCAGGTCACTTTCAGTATCAACATCCTGAACTCGCCCGCCGAGGTAAACAGGCGTCGTTTTGTTGCGCAAGATTATGCCTTTCGCGCCGCCCTGATTTCCCGGTACAGCCAAGCCTTTTAGCTGAGGCAAATACGACCAAGGAAAGTATGCGGGCACTCCAAGACTAAGCTCCTTGTCCTCTTCTTGATATCCTGCACAAATTATTTCATTCGCTTGCTCATTAACTAAAGTACAGTATTTGCGCAAGTCACTTGTTTCTATTAAGGGCTGATCCCCAAGCAAGAACAACAGGCCATCCACGTTTTCATCTGTCAGCAGGGCTTCGCTCTCTGCAGATGATGCTGCGCTAGCAATGACCTTTCCCATTCCCTCTTGCCATGCACTCTCATGTAAAACCTTTGCAACACCAAAAGAAAGCACACTGTTAATTTCTTTGTAATTAGCGCCCAGCATCACCCAGGTTTTTGGGAAGACCTGAGACACCGTATCAAACACATGTTGCAACAAGGGTTTCCCGTGCCAATCAGCCAGCTGTTTAGGCGAACCGAAACGACTCGATTCTCCAGCTGCCAGGATCACCGCAATAATATTTTTGGCTTCGACGACTTGTTTATCACTCACATTGAGTTCCAGAATAAATTCTATTTATAGGGCTAAGGTGCCTGATAAATATAGAAATTACCACATAGAATAAGCATACCCTACGATATGTATACCAAGAAGCACTAGGCCCAAATAGAAAGACCATGTAAAATAGTCAACTATTCTTACTTAAGCAGCCGAAAACTATGCAAGCCGACACCTCTCTTTTTTCTTATCCTAAGTACTGGGCAGAATGCTTCGGTATTGCACCCTTCCTACCCATGTCTCGTGAGGAAATGGATACTCTGGGTTGGGATAGTTGCGATGTTATTATCATTTGCGGTGACGCTTACGTCGACCACCCCAGCTTTGGCATGGCGGTCATTGGTCGGCTGCTAGAGTCTCAAGGTTATCGAGTTGGAATTATTGCCCAGCCGGACTGGACATCGAAAGATGATTTTCAAAAGCTTGGTAAGCCAAATTTATTTTATGCGGTTTCTGCGGGCAACATGGACTCGATGATCAATCGTTATACAGCTGATCTGAAGATTCGCCATGACGATGCCTACACCCCAAACAACGAGGGTGGTAAGCGCCCTGACCGTGCAGTAACGGTTTATAGTCAGCGCTGTAGAGAAGCCTACAAAGATATCCCGGTTGTGATCGGTGGGATTGAAGCTAGCCTACGCCGAATCGCTCAATACGACTACTGGTCAGACAAGGTAAAACGATCGGTTCTGATGGACTCAAAAGCAGATATCCTACTTTATGGGAATGCAGAGCGAGCAATATCTGAGGTAGCCCTACGTATATCCCGAGGTGAACACCCCAAGGATATGAAAGATATCAAAGGAACAGCTTGCCTACTAAAAGAATTGCCAGAAGGCTGGAATATAAAAGATTCCTCGCGCATCGAAAAACCAAAAGCGCTTGACCCAGCGAACCACCCGTTCCAGAAAAACCCTTATCAAGAAACTGAAATAGAAGGTTCCGAGTCGACAAGTAAATGCGCCGACAATCAGCAAGTCGATAAAGCAGAGCCAATCAAAATTTTACCATTTCCAGAACAAAGCGCTGATAAAGAGAGAGAATTTATCTTACTCCCCTCTTTTGAAAAGGTTTCCAAGGACCCTGTGCTTTATGCTCACACCTCCCGAATACTGCACCTGGAAACTAATCCAGCCAATGCCCGAGCCATTGTTCAGCCTCACGATCAACGCTATGTTTGGGTAAACCCACCAGCCATTCCTCTATCGACAGATGAACTTGATAGCGTCTTCGAACACGCTTATCAGCGAGTGCCTCATCCTAGCTACGGTGATGCAAAAATTCCTGCCTACGAGATGATACGTTTCTCGGTCAATATTATGAGAGGCTGTTTTGGTGGCTGTTCATTCTGCTCGATCACAGAACATGAAGGCAGAGTAATACAGAGTCGATCAGAAGATTCCGTTATCCATGAGATTGAGCGAATCAGGGATATGACACCCGGTTTCACCGGCACCATTTCTGATCTGGGCGGACCTACTGCAAACATGTACCATCAGAATTGTCGCTCAGAGGAAATTCATGCAAGTTGTCGTCGACTGTCATGCGTCTATCCTTCAATTTGCAAAAATCTGATTACTGACCACTCGCCCACAACAAATCTATACCGACGCGCCAGAACACTACCCGGAATTAAACGCATACTTATTGCTTCCGGCTTACGCTACGACCTAGCAGTAGAAGACCCGGAATATATAAAGGAACTTGTTACACACCATGTAGGCGGCTACCTGAAAATTGCACCGGAACATACTGAGAGCGGCCCTTTATCAAAAATGATGAAACCCGGCATGGGCACTTATCATCGCTTTAAAGAACTATTTGAAAAATATTCTGCCGAAGCCGGAAAAAAGCAATACCTTATTCCTTACTTCATATCAGCTCACCCTGGCACGCGCGATGTCGATATGATGAACTTGGCATTATGGTTAAAAGAAAACGGATTTAGGGCGGATCAGGTACAAAACTTTTATCCCTCACCGATGGCTAGCGCCACCGCCATGTACCATTCCGAGAGAGATCCGCTCCACCGGATCAATTACAAGACAGAAAAGGTGTCCATTCCCAAGGGCATAAAACAGCGACGCCTACATAAAGCGTTTTTGAGATATCACGACCCGGACAACTGGCCACTGTTGCGAGAAGCGCTTAAAGCGATGGGTAAGGCTCATTTGATTGGCTATGGGAAAAAACATCTCGTTCCACCAAACCAACCAGTTAAAGGTACTAAGCAAGGTGCCAAGATGAGCCAGAATAGAAAAGCGGCTCAAAGACCAGGAAATAAGAACAAGCAGGGAAATAGAAAGAATCAAAAGGGAAAGATTCTGACCCAGCATACTGGCCTTCCTCCCCGTAAAAGTAAGTAAGAATATTTAACAGACCTAAAAGTGTGCAGCAATACTCACAAATTTGTATTGCTGCACAACAATCCCTATAATCCGCCCCCCCGTTTAAACGACATTTTAATGACCGAGAGAAGCCTTCTCTCAACCAGAGGTATTCATGTTCGAACCCCGCGCAAGCTCGCATCTCAGTATCAAGAACGACGTCCTATCCGGCTTAACCGTTGCATTGGCGCTAGTCCCTGAAGCTGTTGCATTTGCCTTTGTTGCAGGCGTGGAGCCAATTGTTGGTTTGTATGCTGCTTTCATGGTCGGACTCATTACGGCTTGTATCGGTGGTCGACCAGGAATGATTTCGGGTGCTACCGGTGCTCTTGCCGTTGTTATGGTATCGCTGGTCGCACAACACGGTGTTGAATACCTCTTTGCTACGGTAGTTTTAATGGGAATCATACAAATTGCGGCAGGCATGCTAAAACTAGGCAAGTTTATTCGCATGGTTCCCCACCCGGTTATGCTTGGCTTCGTTAACGGCCTCGCGATTGTGATTTTCCTCGCTCAACTTAGCCAGTTTGGAGAAAACAACGGCACGGGCTGGTTGCAAGGAACAGGACTAGAAGGTTCCATTATTGATATTGCCTGGCTCGAAAGTAATGCCATGATCACAATGCTTACTCTCGTTTTTGCTACCATGGCTATTATTCATTTCTTACCCAAATTAACCAAGGCGATACCTTCATCACTGGCAGCCATTGTCATTGTCTCTTTGGTCGTCATTTTCTTTGGCCTTGATACTCGAGTGGTAGGTGACGTTGCATCAATTTCCGGCTCTTTACCTAGTTTTAGCATTCCATCAGTGCCTTTCACTCTGGAGACATTGTGGATCATCTTGCCTTATTCTTTTATATTGGCAGCGATTGGCTTGATTGAATCTCTATTAACCCTCACGCTTATCGATGAAATGACACAAACTCACGGTAAAGGTAACCAAGAGTGTATCGGTCAAGGCGTGGCAAATACTGTAACGGGTTTCTTCGGTGGCATGGGTGGCTGTGCAATGATCGGCCAAAGCATGATCAACGTTAATTCAGGTGGTCGCGGCAGACTGTCCGGTATATCTGCAGGCTTATTCCTACTCTGCTTCATCTTATTTGCCGCGCCTCTGATTGAACAGATCCCCGTTGCTGCACTAGTCGGCGTTATGTTCATCGTTGTCATCGGTACCTTTGAATGGTCCAGCTTCCGAATTCTTCGAAAAGTTCCCCGCTCTGACGCTTTTGTATTAATCCTGGTATCTGGTGTCACAGTGGCAACAGACTTGGCAATTGCAGTAATCGTAGGTGTAATTGTTTCCGCGCTCGTCTTTGCCTGGGAACACGCGAAGCATGTGTATATTCACGAGAAAGAGAATGAAGAAGGTTCAACGGTCTACGAAGTAGAAGGCCCCCTGTTCTTTGGTTCAATTGCGAACTTCCTAGAGCAATTTGATGTTCAAGCGGGCAACGACGACATTATTATCGACTTCGCTCAATCCAGAGTATACGACCACTCAGGCATTGAGGCGATCGACACACTAGCCGAGCGCTACCTGAACGCAAACAAGACTTTACACATTCGCCATCTAAGCCCGGAATGTAGAAGCTTGCTTAAAAACGCCGGTGATTTGATCGAAGTCAACGTGATAGAAGATCCGAACTACCATATTGCGACAGATAAGCTAGACTAAGACTTGAATTTAGTTGCCCTTCCTAGCAGGAGCTTATCAGATGACTAGTAAAGATAAATTTGGTTTAGATAAAGTACTTAATCGCTTTAATAAAGAGTTCGAGAAGACATCCGATCATTTTAATCAATTGATTAACGATGCGTTCAAACAACTTGAAAGCTTGCAGTCTCAAGTTCAAGAGCCGATCAAGAAAGTAGTTGAAGATCTGGATAAGCTTCGCGACAAAGAAATGAACCGCTTTCAGAAGGAGTTTGACAAGCGCCTGGATGAGTTTCATGAGCTACAGTCTCAACTCCTTGAAAAAATAGGCGTCGAAGCAAAGGCTCCTGCGAAGAAAGCGGCTCCGGCTAAGAAAGCAGCTCCGGCTAAAAAAGCAGCTCCGGCTAAGAAAGCGACTCCAGCTAAGAAAGTAGCTCCGGCTAAGAAAGCGACTCCAGCTAAGAAAGCAGCTCCGGCTAAGAAAGCGACTCCAGCTAAGAAAGCAGCTCCTGCTACAAAGTCTCCGTTGAAATTGACTGCACTCAATGGTGTTGGACCAGCTTTAGAAAAGAAACTTATAGCAGCCGGTATCACATCAATCGAGCAATTGGCCAAGCCTTCAGCAAAAGATAAAAAAGCACTTGAGGAGTTCAGCAAAGTCAGAGGTTCTGACACGTGGCAAAAACAAGCTGCAGAGCTGAACAAAGCTAAATAGCCTCGTAGAAGCAATTAAACATTAGGCCATAACTCTCCTGTTATGGCCTTCCATTTACACCCAAAAATTCTCTCTATTCCCCGACCTTCCAGTTTGTTAACCCATATTTCACATTGTTTTGAAATACAATTACTTACTGTAACTATTTTGTAACGTTGTACGTCACATCGTTACAAGTCTATAACCAAGTCGTGTTTTTCATTCTTGAAAATTACCATACAATTTACTTATAACTTACACATATAACTAATTTGCTTTGGTAACTACTTTGCATAAGCCGATTCATAAAGGTCTGACATTTCTTTCAACTCTCGCGATAACTTCGCCAGTGTTAGCTGCGGTATCGGTTGAGGATACTGAAAGCTCGACAATGCTATTGAAACTCATGGCAAGTGCAGGACTGGCAGCATTGTTTGGGACACTGTGCTTCATTTTGTTCCGTCTTAATGCCCGGCTAAAAAACAACGTAAAGTCGCATGAAGCTACCGAACAACTCATGTCGAAACTAAGTAGCGCGGTAACAAATAGTGGTTCCAGTATTGTTATTACAAGCAGCTCAGGCTTGATTGAATATGTAAATGACAAGTTTTGCCAAATAACGGGCTACCAACGCGACGAAATCGTAAATAAGCCAATCGGCATTCTCAAACCAAGCTCTGAACATTGCGCAGCTGATATTTGTGCTCTCGATAGCGGCTTCCTGCAAAAACAAGATAGTTGGGAAGGTGAAATTCTTTGCTCTAAGAAAGATTCTAGCGTTTTCTGGAACACTATTACGATCTCGGCCGTCTATGATAAACATAACGAAATTAGTAGTTACGTCCTGTCCGCCGTTGACGTCACAGCCTTAAAAGAAGCTACCCAGAAAATGGAGCACTTGGCTCTTTTTGACTCCCTGACCGGTTTAGCAAACCGTCGGCTTTTTATTGATCGACTGCACCAATCCATTCTTAATGCACGACGACATCAAAAACTGACAGCGCTGTTCTTTCTCGACCTAGACCAATTTAAACGCATCAACGACACGCTGGGACACCAGGCAGGTGATCAATTACTGCTTACGGTTGCTGACCGTTTAAAATCCTGTGTTCGAAAGCAAGATACAGTTGCCCGTTTAGGGGGGGATGAATTTACCATTCTGCTTAACGATATATCCGATATCGATAAAATATCTGCCATTGCTCAAACGATCCTGGACACTCTTAAGGAACCAGTTAGGTTGGGTAAACATGAGGTGATTGTATCAACAAGTATCGGCATTACCTTAGCACCAACAGACAGCATCAATAGCGAAACGCTCATGAAGAACGCCGACCTTGCCTTATATATGGCTAAAGAGAACGGTCGAGATGGCTACCACTTCTTTACTGAAGCCTTAAACCTCCGCGCAAACAAGCTTCTGGAAATTGAAAATGAATTACGTGAAGCAATTAAAAATAACGACTTTTACCTAAACTATCAGCCTCAAATTAATCTGAAGACGGGTGAAATATCTAGCGTTGAAGCTCTGATACGCTGGGAGCATGCGACGAAGGGAGACATTTCCCCTGCTGACTTTATTCCCGTAGCCGAAGAGACCGGCTTGATCGTACAAATTGGTGAATGGGTGCTGAGAAACGCATGTAAAGAAATCATGCAATTAAATGCCCTAACTGGTCGCTCATTGAGAGTTGCAGTTAACTTATCGCCACGCCAGTTTGATGACCCGGAACTGGTAAATGTTGTTTCAAGCGCCCTCGAGCATTCAGGCCTCGCCGCAGAAAACCTGGAAATAGAAGTAACCGAAAGTATGCTAATGAATGACATTGATGCTGTCATAGCTCAACTCAATAGCATCAAATCTACTGGTTCCACTATTACCATCGATGACTTTGGTTCAGGCTACTCCTCTTTAAGTTATTTAAAGAGCCTACCTGTAGATATTCTGAAAATTGACCAGTCATTTGTTTACGATATTCCTGATGACCTCAATGCCATGGAAATCGCGTCTGCGGTCATTGCCGTTGCACATAAACTTAACCTGAAGGTCGTTGCAGAAGGCGTTGAAAATATCGACCAAAGAGACTTCTTGGTAATCAATAAATGCGACTATGCTCAAGGATACTTCTTTAGCCGGCCATTGACCTTCAAGAAAATGCATAATTTCTTCATTGAAAGTGACCTAAAGACTGCTTAAGCATCCTCTTCTTAAGTAGTCTATTGCCCCTCCCCCAGCACTAATCAAAAATGTAAAACACTGTAAATCCGCTGCACTTGTGTGAACCTGTACTCTAGCTTAACGCTACCCAATTCCATTTACATAGAATTACATGATGTATAATGTCGTCACATTTGAGAATTTGGAGACTAAACAATGCTGGTTGTTTTCATACATAGCCTTGAAATAGCATTACTTACTTTGCTCGGCACACTTGCCTTCCGCGTACATAACTTATACACAGCTGCTGGCTACGCAGAGAGCGGGCATATTGACAGAGTGATTAAGCGCTTGATGCAAGGCGATGTTGTCGATAATCAAGAGTACGAAACCAAGATGGAAAGTCTTAAAAAAGCTCAAACCTTTTCTGGCATCCAGCTGTTAGACATCAAAAGAAATTATGGTGACCTGCACCAGGAGAATCTGTCTTGGTTACGCGAAGCGATTAGCCTTTACCTGATTGGAGCAATCGATTTGATTGGCAAAGAAGCAAAGTGCGGCACTCAAAGCAGGAAAGAGATAGCGATGTTGGTATTAAAGTCTAATTTAAATTTGACGACAGAAAATGCG
This sequence comes from Oleiphilus sp. HI0043, assembly GCF_001634935.1. NCBI lineage: Bacteria > Pseudomonadati > Pseudomonadota > Gammaproteobacteria > Oceanospirillales > Oleiphilaceae > Oleiphilus > Oleiphilus sp. HI0043. The sequence continues at coordinate 9,685 of NZ_LWEY01001456.1, forward strand.
CTCGCCTACTACAGGGAAGCACTCTACCGAAAACTTAGTAGTGACAACGACTTAATGGTTAGAGCTGGCGCGAAGGCTGCCAAGAACTGGTCAAGCTATGACCGTATTCCTAAGGAAATGTCGTTGAGTGCACAGCTTGATGAGTGGGGAATATTTGCCTAACCGGCAAATAGCTCCCAATTCCGGCCTAAATCAACGGCCTCATTATTGACCGGTCGGTTATCTTCAATTCTCACAGCACTTATTACCGGGCGACTCCATTCACCGCCATCGCTTCGAGTCATCGAATCAAGATCAACAGATCTAACTTGATAAACTACCTGATCATACATAACTTTAGAGCGATGAGATAAGCCATATACAAAGCGGCAATAGTCCAGCTTTAAGCTATATAAGCTCTTTTCGGTTTTATTTATTTTTTGAATTAGAACGTTTTTCAGGCCGTCGGCGTAATCCATCTTTGATCCCACTTATTGTTATTGTCTATTTCAATATTTAAAAGTAACAAGATGTAACGAGTATAAAAAATAGATAGGTACTATCGCAAGTGAAAATCTAGTAATCACAGCAACTTATGAAGTAGTTCAGATATTTGCTCAGCTTGAACGTCATGATCAAGCACTCGCATTAACCTTCCTTGATCATCTAACAAATAGACAAAAGCACTATGATCAACTGTATAGCTATTGCCTTCACCTGCCTTTTCACGACCTGAACGGAAAAAAGTTCCGTAAGCTGAGCTAACCGAAGTAATTTGTTCAACACTCCCACTTAAAGGAATAATATTTGGATGGAAGAATCCGGTGTATTCTTTTAAACGCTTATCATCATCACGATGCGGATCAACCGTTATAAACAATGCGGGGACATCCTTAAAGTCTTCATGACTGCTCAATACATCTCGTATCTTTGACAAACCAACAGGGCATACATCAGGACAGTAAGTGTAGCCGAAATAAAGAATGACAGGATGGCCGCGCAATTGGCCCAGGCTAAATGCTTTACCCTCGTGCAGTAAGTCAAAGTCCCCCGCTTTAAGGTATTTAGCTTTTATATCCCGTTCTATATCTGAAGACATAAAACGCATTGCAAGCACAATAATTGCGATAGAAATGCCGACAAGAAGAATTGTGAAAGGAAGCCTATTTACCATAGCTTAGAGCCCATGCTGAGAAGTCTTAAGATCAAAATCTAAACGAATCGTTTTCCCCTGAAACTCAAAGTTGACAACTAAGCGCCATACCATCTCAGCATCGACCGTACATATTGGAATCATTCCACTTAATAAAAATTCGTTAGCCAACTCAGCTTTGGAGGATAAGAAGTGTTGCCCCATATCCATATCTCGCCCTTCAACCCAAGCAACAAGGTTTGAGAGTTCTGCTCCAGCATTGTTCATTGTATGTAACTTCAACTGGAAACGTTCTAGGGCTTTAATTTCACTAGGACTTACTTGAAGTCTAAGCTCCAAGTCATTGAATAGGTGCAAACGACAGTCATCGGCACTAATATCGCAATCGGAACTAAAATTATAATCAGGCTTTTGGTGCTCGTTGGGTGCACTTTTGTCATACAAGGCAAAAAGAATTAGGCCTAAAAAAACAAGACAAACAAGCAGCGCACCCGTCACATAATCTTTCAGCTTAGCCACCCGGGGCTCCCGCAGTCGAAGAGCTATCTAAGCTACCCTCTGTCGACGCGGCTCTGTCATTTTCGAACCTTCTCAAAATCTGTTCAATTGCAACCAGTTCATCATTAATCTTTAACTTGTCATGCTTAGAGGCAAAACTAAACTCAACACCGTAATTAAATCGGCTATGGTGCTTTTCTTTATATCGAACAAGCCCTTTAAGCAAAGGCAACTCAACTTCTACATCCTCTTTTAACAACTTTAGGGATAGAACTACTTCGTCCCCTAAGTGATAGACCTCGTCAGTCTGAATCCCCATGCCATAACGACTGAAGTCAAAAGGTACAACAGGTATCCATTCCTTTTTAAAAAGGCTTCGTTTAATGTAAACACTAGATTCCAAACGCAACCAATTATGCCGTTCTGTCCGTCGGCGCTCATTTGCCATTATTATTTTCTCATTGATTTGATAGTTGTATCTTATAGGTTACACGGCGCCCTTCGACCTTAACGCCTTCCACAGAATAAGAACTGCTAACCGGTATATTCCAACTGCCAGGAGCTCCCCCTCCCAGACTTGCCACATTTATCTGATCTATATCGCTTTCAAGATAGACTTCTTTTTCATCTTTAGACAAGACGTCGAAATATTTGTAACCATTTTCTTTTGCTATTTCAGCACAGCGCTTTAGTGCAAAGCCATGAATCGTTTCCCAACTACGATTCGCACTCTCGGTATACTCCACATAAAAAATCCCTTTCCCAGCTTTTAGATCCCTATACCCTGAATTCCCTTCTTCCGCCGCGTGATACACTGCGGCACATGCACTTAACAATACAGACAAAGCAGTAATTGCTATAAACCTTATCTTTTGCATAACAAACCTTGCCTTAATTTTACGTAAAAAGTGTCGAAAGCTAATCATTCAAGTATACAAGAACTACGAATTTTGCCCAAGCGGCCTTTAAGGTCGCAATATGTCAATAAATACCTAAAGAATAATTCTACGCTAGCGCAGCTCTAATATTTATTATCAAACACAATACTTATCAACATTAGTACAACAAACAACAATAATACGATGAACAAAGCTATTTTTGAACATTTCCCGGAACTTAAAAGTGCCTGTCCTTGCTTGAATTTTGCAGACCTTCCTGCACCTATCACAAAATTTGGAGGACCTCCTTCTAATATATGGATAAAAAGAGACGATTTAAGTCACTCAGAATACGGAGGAAATAAAGTTAGGAAGCTTGAGTTCATCCTCGCCGATGCGTTGGAAGCGAACAAGAAGCGTATTTTAACATTTGGAGCAATCGGCAGTAATCATGGCGTTGCGACCACTTATTTTGGCAGTAAGTACAAGCTTTCTACCAACATTATATTATTCGATCAGGCCATATCAGACACCGTTCTTAACAATCTTCGGCTAATGTGGGAACTTGGTGCAAAACTGGACTACAGAAAAACGATCGCTAAAACGGCTTTCCATTTTTATCAACGAAGCTTGTTTGAGAAAAGGCAGACTTATAGCTTGTTCGCAGGAGGCTCAAATGTTGTTGGCTGCCTCGGCTTCGTCAATGCTGCTTTTGAACTGAAAATGCAAATTGATGCTCAGTTAATTCCCGAACCTGACTATCTATACTGTCCTGTGGGTTCTAGCGCAACACTTGCCGGCTTGACCCTTGGCTGTAACTTACTGGGACTAAAAACCAAAGTCATTGGCGTTCGTGTCGCCCCATCGCATCTCGGCCCCATTGAAACTTGCACAGATAAAACTATTGCTAAACTGATGATGAGAACGGCTAATTATTTAAAGCATCGATCCGACAAGCTGGAAATAAAAAAAGCGCCCCAAATACACTTAAACAATTATTTTTTCGGTGATGGCTACGGTTTAAGCACCACAGCAAGTAAGGCCGCGCTCAAGCTATTTGCAGCTCATCATATAAACCTCGAATCAACCTATACAGCGAAAACTGCGGCAGCAGTACTGAGTCACGCTCAAGCCGAGAAAGATAAAACTTTTGTCTATTGGCACACGTTCAACTCTCGTGACACCAATCTGCTACCAGCTAGTTCAAAAACCTATGCACTCCCCCAAGAGCTTAAAGCACTACTGACACCCAACACGAGCCTATAAGGGACTAACGAACAATGATAGAACAACTCAACGAACTATTTGAACTGTATCAAGACCCTATGTTTTTAGCCTTTCCCGTCGCGACACTCGCCCTGAGTGTCGGTACTTTTCTTGTCGTTGCCACCCCCTGGACAATTCTTGCTTGGCTTGACCCAGATTGGGCAAAGCCCTATAAAATTCAAGACAAACCCTTCCAGGTAAGAAAATATTTCTGGCCCAATATCGCTAGAATCAGCTTCAATTCGCTGATCATGCTTGTGCTCCTCATTATCTTTTGGCCAATTCTCCGTTATAGCGATATTCACGAAGGCCCTATACCAGCTTGGTACGTCTGGGTAATTCAAATTATCTTTTTTCTTTTGTTGGATGACTTTCTTTTCTATTTAATGCATCGCTGGCTACATGAAAACAAATGGATGCTACGCAAGGTTCACTCGGTCCATCATAGAATTCACAACACCTGCGCATTAGACGGTAACTACTTTCATGTTATCGAGTTCATCTTGATCGGCAGTCTAGCCATGCTCGGCCCTATTTTACTTGGCTGCCATCTTTATGTGCTCTATGCCTGGATTATTATTAGAAATATTGAAGCCGCTGACGGCCATGCAGGCTATGACTTTCCATGGAATCCTTTGCGGTTTTTGCCTTTATATGACGGCCCGGTTTACCACGACTTTCATCATTCACGCTTTAAAGGCAACTATGCCGGGGCGCTTCATTATCTGGATAAGTATTTTGGCACGTACATAAAAGAATATTTACGCTATAAACAAGAACACAAATACCCTGGATCAGAAGTAAAAAACGAAGCACCCGACAGAATTAACCAGCTCAAAAATATCACTACTGATGACAGCCCTATAAAGGTGAGTTCGGCACAATACTTGTCAAAAGCGCCCTATCCAAGCCCATTTCGGGGTACTCTCCTTGCTCATCAGGCCATATTTGATAAAGGTAGTTATAGATCTGGGTTACTAATTCTGGCGCATATAAAGATATAGCCCCCAAAAACAGGCCCATTCCGGTAAGTTGCTTTCTGGGCTTATCTATCACCGCATCAATAAACATTTGTGCCGCATCCTCGGCGCTTACCAGGTCGGCATTTTTATATTCTTTCGTTGGCGCAACCATTTCGGTCTTAACCAAGGGGAATTTTATCGAGGTGACACTTATATCCCGGTTAGCAAACTCTGCAGCCAGTGAGTCACACAACGCATCCATAGCAGATTTGCTTGCCATATAAGGCCCAAAACGTGGCGTGACAGCCATAGTACCCATTGAAGAAGAATGAAGAATATGCCCTCCACCATTTTTGACCATGGAAGGAAGAAGCCCCAAAATCAAGCGCGAAGCCCCAAAGTAATTTAACTGCATCGTTCGCTCCAAATCATGGAAACGCCCTTCAGAGCGAGAAAGAGAACGACGAATTGAGCGTCCAGCATTACTAGACAAAACAACAAGTGAAACGTACTTATCCTCTATATAGGTAACAAGCGCGTCACACTCATCAAAATGGGATAAATCACACGTATAGATGTCGATTCGTTCTGGGTCTACACCGCTGGCAATTAATGCCTCTTTACACTCATTTAGTTTATCTTGATGCCGGGCAACCAGAATAACTCGAGCACCATAACTCAGAGCCCGTTTGGCGCTCGCATAGCCAATTCCACTTGAGCCGCCTGTAATTAAAACTGTTTTATTATTAAGGGCGAGTTCAGCCAAGCCCTCTCTGTTCTTAGCAGGGTCCAAATAGCGATTGTAGTAGTCCCATAACTGATCGACATAATCTTCAAATGCTGGGGCTCGCAAGCCCTGTTTAACTAAAAGTTTCTGTGTTGAATCTGCACTAAATTTCAGGCCTGGCATTAGTGCTGAAAAGACTGACGAAGGAATACCTAGCTTTTCGAAAAGTCCATCGAGAGCGATCTGAACTGCCTTCAATTGCTTTAGCATACCTAGTTGCTTAAACACGCCACCTTGTATACCTGAAGACCTTACAGGCAAAGAAAAGCCAACTTTTGGACCATCTGCTGCACGAAGAATTTGCGTAAAAGCTTTATGTAAAGGTAGTGACTGCGTGCCGGTCAGGTGAAAACAAGTTTGCCCCCCCCAAGTCCTCAGACTGACTCAAGAGCAATATAGCTTCAACAAGGTAGTCCCGAGGTACAACATCGAGATTTGCCTTTAACTTAGGAACAAGGATTGGCACCCATGAAGGTAAATATCGCTTTAAAAAACTTACTAACAGGCACATATAGTATGGCCCATCGATTTTATCAATCTCACCGCTTGTTGAGTCGCCTACTACTGCAGAAGGCCGATAAATCCTTAAGTCCATATTATGCTCATCCCTAAAACGACGGGCACAAGCCTCGGACTGAAATTTACTCAAATGATAGGTATGCGAATGCTCCTGACCTTCATCGAACATATCCTCGGAAAAGGTGCCCTGAAAGTCTCCTGCCACAGCCATCGAGCTGAGCATATGAACTCGACCAGTAAAACCTGAAGAAACCAGCGTACTAAACAAACGCTCCGTACCTTGAACATTCGTTTCCATAACGAGTTTTTCAGGCGCCCCCAGATCGTACACTGCTGCAAGGTGAAAAACATGATCAAAATCTGAAAAACTATATGAAGTCTTATCGAGCCCCATAAACTGGCTATTTAAATCGCCACACCAAACATCCAACGAAGAACCATTGTCTAGCACTAAGGATAAAGCTCGCCACTTGGAAATAAGTTCGCTGTATTTTTCAGTATCAGGATTCCTCACCAACACAAGCAAATCATGCCCTTGCTTAAGAAGACCTTCTACCAAAAGTTTCCCAATAAAACCTGTTGCTCCTGTCACCAAACACCGGCACATAACTGTCTCTTATTATTATTTTTTGAGTAGGAATAGCTTTGAATTATTAGATATTCACAGCTTAGATGGAAGCCTGACTTACACTTATGGCTAACTCTGTTTACTTTGATAAATGCAATTTAAGGGAATACTGAATCAATTCAACGAGCCCAGTGACGGTCAAATTGAACCTGAGCGACCTTAATAGTGTGAACCTTATCCCATTCATTTTTGTTAGATTTTTTTTCACTATGTAAGACAGATATACTCAGTGGTTAATTGTATTTACATGCCCTAATAAAATCATCATTACATAATCAGGATGCATTCGCTAATGAGAGCTTTATTGCCTAACCTTCACTCTTTGCTAGGATCGCTAACACTGCCACTAGGCATTTTCTTTTTGACGGCATGTACCACCGACCATAAGACGCCTGTGGATCCACCTGAGGTGAATACCTATAACGCCTATATTAATACTGTTGATAACACTATCAGCTACTACACTATCAAGAATGACAACCTTATAACCTACAAGCTCGCCGATTTTGCTGAAGCAACTAACGACTTTCAGACCGCACTAGCTTTCGACATAGATGAAGAAAAACAAGGTTTCGAATACATAGCCTATGTAACGAGAAACTCGCAAGAAGAAAGCGTTATAAACCTCTTCGATCTCGACAAAGCCAACAATAACAAACATTATGTATTAGCAAATCTAAGTAGCCATATTTGTGGTATCTCAGCTATTAGAATGCCTACAACCCACGCTTTTCAAGACCGAAAAGAGTCCAATGTCAGCACTAAACACCTTCCTGAAATCATCCTTCATGTTTCGGCTTCAACCGCTTGTGATGGCGATATTTTCTATGAAAAAATTGATTTTTCTACTCTGATTGATGAGGACATCTACACAACCTTTGAGCACAGCGTCGTTTCTGAGGGAAAACACGATCCCGAGTTAGTTATTGACTACGATTCAGCAAAAGTAATTTCATCAGTATGGCAAGGAAACTATGGCTACCTTAGCTATAACAACAACTCTTCCGAACTATCTTTTAACTATGCAGAAATAGACCGTTTTAACGAAATACAAACAATAGAATGGAGTACACAACTCCCTTTCACAGAACCCCTTACTTTTACTCAAGTATCAAATAACAAGATATTGGCCCAGCAAGGATCTAACTTATTTGTTATACCAACTTCATATCTATTTACTGTCGATGACCCAACAAGTAGCTCAACTCCTATACAAGCACGCATTAACGCTATATTTGATACGCCAACATTAACGCTCAACGGTTATACAAACCTTACCCTTAATACCAGCCAGCCAGTTCAGCAAAGTAACTTTGTAATCCAGGTTGAAAACGACCTTTATCTATACGAAAGTGATCGGTTTGAGCTTATTTATAGTAATAGCAAGAGTACGGAAGATGTTTCGCTAACTTATCGACTAAACAGCACAAACGAGTTGCTACTACTTACCGAAGAGACTGGAAAAGATGACTTGCTAACTGTCATTTATGAGACAGGAAACGAGAGCAATATAGATGAGTCCGAAGAAATTTCGATTTACATCAATGACGATACATTCCACTTCAACTCCTACAATAGCGAGTCAGGCTCACAAGCGCATATTTTGACGAAAAAGAACAGCAACTACGAACCAACAAGCTTCGAGGAAAGCACCCTCATTTTTGTTAAGGATATGAGAAATCAAGATGACTTACCTTTACTCATATCATCGTCGCCAGTTAAGAATGTTAGTGGGACGCGGCAGCTTTCTGGAGCCTATCTGTATAAATATGATGAAGACAAAGATAATGGCCGTGCGCTGGCACAGTCATCACGAGAGAATGAAAATGGGAATAAAGAGCACCGCTCCGTTGACTTTAGCTACGGTATCTTCCATGAATTATCAAACCTCGAATTCATGAATGGAAGCGTCATCAACGATTATTATAGCTTTCTAAACTTTGAAGCGACCTACTCTCTTGAGGGGGTCGAGCAGCGCGCCAATTTCAGCTTCATTTTTAACCCCAGTCAAGAAACACCAGATCCTGATATTGAAGATCAATCTCTATCGTTATTATTAGTCGATGGCATGTAGTTTTTGAGCAGCGTTCATTGAGTTTACGCATTTACAAAAGGAATAGGGTTACCAAGCAGATGAAAATGCATTCACGACTTTTAATATTAGCCATTTTGATGATGGGTATAGCAGCTTGCTCTGAGTCAAACAAAACCACCACCGAGTTGCCACCAATAATCGAAAATTTGAACTTTCCATTTATTAAAAACAACTCACTATATGAGTTCGACCCGGAATCAGGCGAAAGCAAGATTGTAGAAGCCCATTTTACCGAGGACAGCGCAGCGCGACTTTCTCTATTCATTGGGCCAGACGATGAAAACCCAACTTTAGTTAGCTCTCCTGAAGGCCACATTGTATATCTAGACACCGACGAGGCAGAAGAAGTTCAAGGTGACGACAGCAATTCTTCACTTATACACACCTTGCTTCCTGAGCTTATTGCTTACAGCAAAGGTTCCTCTATATTTTTATTCGAATTAGTGACTCGCTATGCCCACCCAATTGTCAATTTTGAGCCTGTGGATGGCAAGCCCCCTCTTATTTGCGATATTCGGCCGTCTCTAACCCTTGATGAAGAAAACCGACTCATTGATGAGATACTGTACAAAAATGAACATAAACTATATGTAAAAACAGCACCCGAGGACTGTGCTCTCAGCACATTCAATTACTACCAAATTGACCTAGAACAAGACCCAGATACCGAGTATGAGATTCGCCGTATATCTATCAATAGCCATACTCATGTTAGTAGCCACTCCCATACTCATACAGATGACCATGACCACGATCACGCCTACGAAGCTGGCGAGATTGGCGATGATGGCTTGCCTTTCGACCCTAACAACCACCCTCACTACCACACCCACGAGCACGATTTTTTCTACGGTAACCACGAAGAACATTTATACCTAAGTAAAGAGGAAATAGATGAAGTCCACTCTTTAGCAAGCAACCAGGAAACCTCGTTTGAGAAAAGTCAGGCCTGGGTTGGACGAGTAACAAATTCAAGTGAAGCCTTAATGTACGCCGAGCACCCGGTTTATAACACCTCAACCAAAGAGTTTGGCTACCTTGGATTTAACTACCTAAAGAATCAATATGAATTCTATATTAAAGAATCTGATCGTAATTTTGACACTCTCGAATACTCATTTGGTCTTACTGAGCTTGGCGTTGAGCTAATCAACCGAGACCCAAACTATAAGAATAACCAAGATCAATGGTTCACCTATATTGAGAATGCTATTCTGTTCAGACATAACGACGCCTTAATTAAACTCCCCACTCTAGCAATATTTGATCGCGGCCATGTTGAAGAACGTGAAGATCGCTTTGAAACACCAATTTTTGTATTTCAAAACCCTGAAGACTCTCAACTTTCCTATCATCAAGAGACTGATAGACTGTATATACGTGACGGACTTAATCTTCATATGATTGAAGGTGTATCCACCGAAGAGACCCTTACCACGCTCAAGGAGTATTCAGCGGCAGAAGTAGAAGACATTCGAATGATCAGCACATCGCAGAACATCATCATTCGCAAGTTTTTTGCTGAAGATAACCAGCAATCTAACATCGACTCCAGCTCCTCGGTCCAGTTAACCGGAGATCTAGGTCTTTTTATAGAATCGGCAGGGCTTCCTTCATCAGATACTTATACGAGCTATATTGAGGGCAGCGACGACAACATACTCATTCACCTCGAGCGTGAAACTGACGGCCAGCCACAATTGTTTGCTCAAAATTTCGACAGCGAACTCTATACAAGTCATTTCCCAGATATTGCGAACTCAATATGGGGACGAATTTCCAACTTATTTGATAGCTCGGGTGCCCCCGTAGAACAGGCTATCATCAACTCAAATGATACGACATTACTAAGTGTTGGAGAGAAAACTATTCCCGCTCTCATTAACCCTAATATCTATCAGTATAATCAAGATCATGACTTGGGGCATGGCGCTCTAATAGGGACTTTGCCTGGCAACATCGCAGAGGTTATCGATATTGACATAAAGAGCCAATTTCATGGTGAGGTGAAAGTTAAAGATAGCTATGAACATGACGCACCGGTCAAGACCTACTTCTTTCCGAGCAGCCTTTCTTTCATCAACCCGACAGGCTCTTTTGGCGACATGAAGTTTATGTATGACGATACTTCTGAAGAACCATCAGAGAGCGAAGAACTCCTCGAAGAAGCACCTTAAAAAGGCCCAGTGGCGAATACTCTATTCGCCACTCAACAGCCTTGGAACACGAGTAGTAATACTACAAAATAACTCGTAGGCAATCGTACCAGCCAAAGATGCAAGCTCGTCCGCCTTAATATAATCCCCCCACAGCTCAACAGGACTGCCAAGACCACAAGAAGGAATATCCGTTATATCAATTGCCAACATATCCATCGATACCCGCCCTACAAGCGGGGCTCGAACAAAGGATTGTGACGCGGAATCAAAAACCGCTACCGGCGTTCCATCTGGTGCATGTCGGGGATAACCATCACCATAACCGCAAGCGACTGTTGCAATTCGTGATTCACGAGATGCTCGCCAGCGGCCGCCATAGCCAACACGCTCTCCGATAGAAAGCTCTCTAACAGCCATGATTGCAGACTTTAATTTCATCACCGGCTTTAAATCAAAATTCTGGTCTTGCTTCTCTGGTGACGGCATTGCGCCATATAAGATAATACCAGGTCGAACAATATCTTTATGGCTATGAGGATAATATAGAATACCACCGGAGTTAGCCGTGCTCAGTAAGAGCTCATCCGACTCAATATCTTGTATAACAGAATTAAAGCGCTGAAGCTGCTGATCTACCTGCTCCCCCCCTGGCAAATCACTTGCTGAGAAGTGCGTCATACAAGCATAGAGCGAGAGGTACTGATTTGACTCAATTCGCTTCAATGCAAGTGCAAAGTCCTCGCTATTCATACCCAGGCGATTCATTCCGGTATCAAGCTTTAAGCAAACTTTATACTCAGAAGCCTGAGTTTGATTTTCAAACAGCGCCAACTGCCATAAGCTATGGACCACCCAAATCACATTGCTTGTATCCTCGATACAGGCCTTAGCAAAAGGTCCTTCAAGTACCCATATTCGATTAGCGAGCTGAGCCTCACGCAATTGGCGCATTTCTTCGGGAATTGCCACTGCCAAGTCATGCTGGCCAGCAAGCCTTGCCATCTCGATCAGACCATGACCGTAGGCATTGGCTTTAAGCACCACCATTAAAGAAGTAGCCTTCGATATTTCTGCTGCACGCTTTATATTATGACGAAAAGCCTGCCCGTCTACTTCAAGATATAATGGACGACCGCCTGAAAAGCCCTCACCCTCAAGACACAAATTAACACCTTCTGCCCGCCTAAGCTTTTCGATCAAAACTCGTTTCCATAATCAGCGTGAGACAAATCATTAAATTTAGTATATTGCCCCTGGAATGATAATTTACATTTACCAATCGGCCCGTTACGCTGCTTACCAATGATTATCTCGGCCATACCTTTATCAGGGCTATCCTCGTTATAATAATCGTCACGGTAGATAAACATAATAACATCGGCATCCTGCTCGATTGCTCCTGACTCACGCAAGTCTGAGTTCATAGGGCGCTTATCCGGCCTAGACTCCAAGCCACGGTTTAACTGAGACAAGGCTACCACCGGACAGTTCATTTCCTTCGCCAAAGCTTTTAAAGATCGCGATATCTCAGAAATCTCTGCTGTTCTACCTTCCGTCATGCCAGGAACCTGCATCAGCTGAAGGTAGTCGATCATGATGAGACCTATATCCTGCTTAATTTCTCGCGCGACACGCCGAGTTCTAGATCGAACCTCCGTCGGGCTCAAACCTGCCGTATCATCAATAAAGAGGGGCTTGTCTTTGAGCATGCTCACCGCAGAGGTCAAGCGTGGCCAATCATCCTCTTCCAGCTTACCGGAACGTACTCTGGTTTGGTTAATCTGCCCTAATGAGGAGATAACACGCATTAGTATTGAGTCAGCCGGCATTTCCATACTAAATACTAATACAGGCTTCTCTGCTTTAATTAAGGCGGCCTCAACCAGGTTCATTGCAAAGGCCGTTTTCCCCATCGAAGGTCGAGCCGCAACGATAACCAGGTCCGAAGGCTGAAGACCGGAGGTCATCTCATCCAGGTCTCTAAAACCCGTCGTGACACCGGTAATACCACCCGAGGCATTAAACAGCTCATCAATACGTTCTAGCGTCTTGGTTAGGATAGGGTTTACTGATTGAGGCCCTTCACTGTCTTTCCCACCACTATTCTCAGCGATCTGGAAAACCTTCCTTTCAGCCTCATCTAGAAGCTCTGAGGTTGTCCGCCCCTGGGGGTTAAAAGCACTGTCTGTAATTTCTCCCGAGGCACTTATTAATCGTCTAAGTACTGCTCGCTCATGAACGATTTCTGCATAGGCCCTAACGTTAGAAGCGCTTGGCGTGCGCTCGACGAGCTGCCCCAGATAAACCATACCGCCAGCATTTTCGAGCTCGCCCATTTGTTCAAGCTCTTCAGCAACCGTCACTACATCTAGAGCATTACCACCCGTCGCTAACTTAGCAATTACTCGATAAACCAAACGATGATCTTGACGATAGAAATCCTCTTCCAGGACTTTGTCACCGACTACATCCCACTTACTGTTGTCCAGCATCAAGCCACCCAGTATTGACTGTTCCGCTTCGATTGAGTGGGGAGGTATTTTTAGTTTCTGTGTATCCTGATCAAGTACTGACAAGACTCTCACCTCTGATAGATCATAAAAGTGCAATGCTTAGTTTTGTAGAGCATAAATGAATACGGCCCGAAATATAATATATATTCGGGCCGTATCAGAGAGTAATTTATATTTTCAAATCACTCTACCATGGCAACGTTTCTTACCATGTTTAGTCAAAGCTATCTGACTACTTATTTCAGAAGCTTATTCCGCAACAATGATCAATTTAATGATCGCTGTTACTTCACTGTGCAATTGAATCGCAACATCAAACTCACCAACGTTACGAATCGCACCTTCAGGAAGACGAACTTCTGATTTAGCAACTTCAACGCCAGCAGCCGTTACTGCATCCGCAACATCGCGAACACCAATTGAACCGAATAACTTACCTTCGTCACCCGCTTTGGAAACGATAGTTACTTCTTTCTCATTCAATTGCTCAGCACGCGCTTCAGCAGCAGCAAGCTTCTCAGCAGCAGCTTTTTCAAGCTCAGCACGACGTGCTTCAAACTCAGCAACATTTGCTTCATTTGCCGCTACAGCTTTACCGTATGGTAATAGGAAATTGCGACCGTAACCTGCCTTAACAGTTACCTTGTCACCCAAACCACCTAATTTTCCAACTTTCTCGAGTAGAATAACTTCCATCTCGTGATCCTCTATTTTCTAGATTTCTCAAATTAGTTTCATGTAACTAATCAGCGTTTCATGCTTTTACTATTCTGGCGCCTGCATTCTAGCTCTAAAGTCGACCAAACTATCTAGTAAGGCTAACAAAGCTATCAGCATCAATACAGTTGGAAACAGCAATATGGCCGAGAAATAAATGCCAATTAACCACTGCCCGCCAAGCTTTCGCTTCGCTATCACGGCATGCACCAAGGCAAAACCGCAAACCATAATCGGAACCACAGCGACTGCGATAACCAAGGCAGGACTCACGCCCAGCACAGGTAAGATCACAATCAACAAAACCAGGCCCATCACCATACGCGCAGTTAAGCGTATCTGGTGAAACTCCTCTCGCCAACCACCCGGGTTATACAAGCTTGCCTGCCAGGATCGCGCTAAAAACAGCGATATAACAGCCATCCCGAAAAAGGATGAAGCAAAGCTTGCTACCAGTAGCAATTTGAAACCTTCTTGTAAATTAGCATCGTATTCTTGCTGCGACTCTTCTGCGAGCTGCTTAAAGAACTCTTCAGCCAACCCCATTAGGGTTTCAATCAACTCTGGCATAAGATAAGGAGCAACAATGCCTGTAAGCAGGCTAATTACTCCTCCGGCAGCCAGAGTGGCTTGCCAGGAGACGGTTGATCTTAATATCGCTGCCATAAGCAGAACCGATATTAGAACCACCAGCGCTCCGGGATCTTGCATTCCAGACCACCATGCCAAAGCAGGAATAGTTGCCCAGATAAAAACATTAAGACCCTGACTCAAGCCCTTTCGCAAGGTAACCAACCCAACAATCGCCGCGCCGAACCAAAACATCATTGGTATCATTACGCTAACGCTTGCCAAAACTGCTGCTTGCCAAGGTCCTCGCATGGCTAACTTAGCTAAGTCATGCATCAGGATATTCTCAATTTATAGCTAATTAATTACTTTCAATAATCGTAAAACGATTAACAAACAATACCCGGTCTTATTCGTGGTGATTGTCTGTGTAAGGTAAAAGTGCCAAGTAACGAGCGCGCTTGATAGCAGTTGCTAGCTGACGCTGGTAACGAGCTTTTGTGCCAGTAATACGGCTTGGTACGATTTTACCAGTTTCTGTGACATAACCTTTCAAAGTGTCCAAATCTTTATAATCGATTTGTTTTACACCTTCAGACGTAAAGCGACAAAACTTACGACGACGAAAAAAGCGAGACATAGTCTTCTCCTAAAATTAAATTACTCTTCTGATGCCGCTTCGCTGTCACCAGCGCTTGCATCTTCAACTTTCTCTACAGATTCTTCAGAGCTTGACTCTTGTTCAGCTGGGCGCTTAGGCGCAGAGCGACGGTCATCTCTACCTTGAGAAGCTTTAATAGGAGATTCTTCAGTAATCGCTTCCTTCTGACGAATAACCAAATCACGAATGATGGCATCGTTAAAACGGAAGTTGTGCTCCAACTCACCCAAAGCATCGCCGCCACATTCGATATTCATCAAAATGTAGTGTGCCTTGTGGATTTTGTTGATTGGGTAAGCCAAGTGACGGCGACCCCAGTCTTCTAGACGGTGAACCTGGCCACCGCTATCTTTGATAACACCAGTATAACGTTCAATCATTCCTGGAACCTGTTCACTTTGATCAGGGTGCACCAAGAATACGATCTCGTAATGACGCATATTTTCTCCCTTCGGGTAATAGCCTTTTAATGTCGACCACATCGGCCGTTTAAAAAGCAAGGAGTTACAAGTACACGGTAAAGTCTATTCCTTCCATAAGAAAGGTATAAGCTCCCCGCAGATTTTAGAGCGCGATATTCTAGAGATAAAACCATCAAGGTGCAAGACCTTTGCAGTAAGTTCGAGACCTTATCGCCTAATGACTCACCATTAATACTTATTATTGAAGTAAACGCTTAGAACAGGAAGCCCGGACTCTGCATGAAAACCCGCACCTATCCACAAGTTTCCAATTGCCGCCAGTACACCATCAATATAAATCAAAGGATAAGTATCACGTCGCCAAGGAGGAATACCCGCTTCTTGAAAAAGGCTTTTAAGGCTACGCCCCGGCCCGTCAGGTCTAGTCCTGAGCGACTCCCCTCCAGCACGAGATTTTATCTGCAACTCAAAACCTGCCCCGGGCACGGCGAGCTGTATACGACCTGAATCAGCCTGCATGCTTACATCCCCACTTTCATAAGCACACGATATATTCTGAGCTGCAATTTCAACATTATAAACTTGACCACGCCGCTTAAATTGCCGAGTTTCGCTATAAGATTCACTGCCGCCCACAGGTTTACGCTGGCAATAAATTCCCCCTAGATAACGGCGCAATTCAAAACCTGACCATTGGACAATAGGATTAGCATCTGGCTTGGCTGAAATCAGCTCAGTAAAAACTCTTCCCAATATACGCTCTGAAGGCTGCGGGCAATCAAAGTTATCAATCCAAGCTCGTAACAAGATCTTCTGATCTCTCTCTCTATAAGATGATAAAACTGAGATATCGATGACTTTTTCACCCTGAGCGCGCTCAAGCAACAAGCCAGAATCAAATTGCTTTACACACCAATCATCAATAAAGCTTTGCGTTTCACTTGCTTTACACGCAACCTGCGCAAGAGCCTCGGTAGAATTTGGCCAACGCTGTTCAAGTAGAGGGAGAATTTCATTCCTCAGAAAGTTTCTATCAAAGACTGAATCACTATTGCTTTCATCCTCGACCCACTTCAGACCCAAACCTTCCGCTTCTAACTCTAAAGCCCTTCTCGAGACCTCAAGCAAAGGGCGATAAATAACAGTTCCACAAGACATAAGCCTGCTAGGCGGAATAGCCGATAAGCCCTTAACACCACTACCGCGCAATGCCCTAATCAACACCGTTTCAGCCTGATCGTTTTGATGATGACCCTGGAGCAACACATCACCATCATTTAGCAGCCTCTCGAAAACTTCGTAACGAGCCTTCCTGGCTGCGGCCTCTAGCCCTTCACCACTCGCAGTAACTGATACACGCTCTACATAGCAAGGAATAGATAGCTCCTGGCACACCTGCTGACAATGACGAGCCCAGTCGTCTGCGTTTTTACTAAGCCCATGATGAACATGTATTGCTGATAAAGCTAAGGAGGGGTTTAATAAACGAAAAGTATGCAAGAGCACGATAGAGTCCAAGCCACCACTCAAGGCAACAACATAGCGTTTGGACTCGGGCACTCTTTTTAATGCCTGCAAGATCACCGGGGAAACCTTCATCTCACTCACAGAGCACCCTATTTGACTATTTACTCTTTAACGTAGGCCGTTAAACGTTGATAGCGCTGATCCATTAATTCTTCAGTATCTAAAGCCGAAAGTTCATCAAGCCCTGCAATAAGCTGAGCCTTCAATTGAGTAGCCATCTCGGGCATATTTCTATGTGCACCGCCTAAAGGCTCCTCTATGACGCCATCAACCAGACCTAATTCTTTCAGACGTTGAGCGTTAACCCCCATCGCTTCAGCCGCATCAGCTGCATACTCAGCACTTTTCCACAGAATGGAGGCACAACCCTCAGGGGAAATAACAGAATAAGTTGAGTACTGAAGCATATTTAGACGATCACAGACACCAATAGCCAGCGCGCCACCAGAACCACCTTCACCAATAACAGTGGATATAATTGGCGTTTTAAGCCGAGACATGACAGCTAGATTATGAGCTATCGCCTGGCTTTGGCCGCGCTCTTCAGCACCAATTCCCGGGTAGGCACCTGGCGTGTCTATAAAGGTGATAATAGGCAAGGAAAAACGTTCAGCTAGCTCCATAAGGCGACAAGCCTTGCGGTAACCCTCTGGCCGGGGCATACCAAAGTTACGCTTGACCTTTTCTTTAACTTCGCGCCCTTTCTGATGACCAATAATCATTACTGGACGCCCTTCAAGCCGAGCAATACCACCTACAATCGACTGATCATCAGCATAAGTTCTATCACCATGCAACTCATCAAAGTCTGTGAAAATCTGCTCAATGTAATCAAGCGTATAAGGACGCTTTGGATGTCTAGCCAAGCGCGCGACATCCCAAGCATTAAGATTCGCAAAAATATCTTTTGTACGAATCTCGCATTCATGCTCAAGACGCTCAATCACTTCTTGAATATTGAGCTCCTGATCACTGCCGACCAAGCGAAGTTCTTCTATTTTTTCTTCCAGCTCTGCAATGGGCTGTTCAAAATCAAGGTAGTATAAATTCATAATAAACCGCTTTAGTCTGGCTAACTGACTCTTCCATTAGATTTGAGGGGGCTATTGTTACTTTTTTTTCGCCGCCTTACCAGACAGCATAAGTGAAAATCCCGCCACAACATAAAAAAAATATGAGGCTAATAAACGAGCTGCGCCTTCCCTTCACCCAGCAAATACTCTAACTCTTGAAACAATTCGTCAGCAGGCTCAACCCGCCAGCTATCACCAAATTCGATAACCGCACTCACATCAGGTCGCTGGTAGCTTAAGGCAACCTTACAACCTGCTGGCTGAAGCGACTCTTCTTCTCGCACCATTGCCCCCTCACCAAGCATTGCTGGTGCAGCAGGTACTGGCTGAGTACAACGATAAGGTTCCAACTTACTCTTAACGCTTTCTAGCATTCCGTCAGCACACTGCGCCTGACTAATACTGATAGAGATATTCTTGGCAAAGTTAATTCTCGCTGAAGCAATACTTTGTACCTGGCTAACTCGCATCTTCAGCATTCCGGAATAGTCATCAAGACTCACTACACCAGAAACAGCAACCACCTCATCCTTTTGAATAGCCTCGCGACACTCGTCAAATGTATCCGCAAATAGTGTCGCCTCAATTCGTGCACTACGATCATCCAAAGTAACGAAGCACATGGTCTGGCCACGTTTATTCTTCATTACCCGAATTTCAACAATCAAACCCACTACCGTCGTCCGATTACGACTGGACTTAAGGTTTAATATAGAGTTCGGAGCAAAACGCCTAACCTCTTTTTCATACTCATCAAAAGGGTGACCTGTCAGGTATAAGCCCAAGGTGTCTTTTTCCTGCCCTAGCCGCTCTTTTTCACTCCACTCACGAACACCTTCTGAACTTGCGTAGACATCCTCATCTTCGTCAGGAACAACCTCGCCAAACATATCCATCATACCCGCATTTTGGTTTCTGGCATTCTGGTCAGCGCGTTGTACTGCTTCGGTAATACTTTCCATCATCCTCGCGCGGCTCGGGCCAATCGAATCCATGGCACCGGCTCGGATCAATGCTTCCAGAGCTCGCTTATTCACCTTCTTCAAATCTACCCGGTCACAAAAATCAAACAGACTTTTAAATGGTCCGCCCTCTTCCCTGGCTTCCAAGACACTCTCAACGGGCCCTTCCCCTAAGCCTTTAATGGCACCCAAACCGTAGACAACCTGAAGATCGTCATCAACGGTAAAGGTATATTGACTGACATTGACATTCGGCAGCACCAAAGAGATTTTCATCTGACGACACTCTTCGACTAAGGTCACCACCTTGTCGGTATTTTGCATATCGGCAGTCAGTACCGCAGCCATAAACTCTGAAGGAAAATGAGTCTTTAGCCACAATGTTTGATAGGAAACGACCGCATAGGCCGCTGAGTGAGACTTGTTAAAACCATAGCCCGCAAACTTTTCTACCAAGTCGAATATTTTCATGGCGAGGTCTGGGTCAACACCAATTGACGCAGCACCTTCACGGAAGGTATCGCGCTGCTTAGCCATTTCTTCCGGTTTTTTCTTACCCATTGCACGACGCAGCATATCCGCGCCACCTAGCGTATATCCTGCCAAGGTCTGTGCAATCTGCATAACCTGTTCCTGATAGACAATAACACCGTAAGTCGGTTCTAGAATGCCTTTCAGACTCTCATGCTGAAAGTCAGGATGAGGATAGGCTACTTCTGCCCGCCCATGCTTACGGTTGATAAAGTCATCAACCATGCCTGACTCCAAAGGCCCCGGTCTAAATAGTGCAACCAGTGCGATCATATCTTCAAGGTTGTCTGGCTGAAGTCGACGAATCAAGTCTTTCATACCACGGGATTCCAGCTGGAATACCGCCGTTGTTTCTGCTGACTTCAGCAATTCAAAAGAGGGCCTATCATCCAGTGGGATATGGTCAATATTAATAGGCTCTTTACCTTTCGCTGCCAAGCGAGGGTTAATCATCTTCAAAGCCCAGTCAACGATAGTTAGAGTACGAAGCCCCAAGAAGTCGAACTTAACCAGGCCTGCATCTTCAACATCATTTTTATCGAACTGGGTAACCAGGCCACCGCCTTCTTCATCACAATAAAGTGCAGCAAAGTCTGTCAGTTTAGTCGGTGCGATAACAACACCACCGGCGTGCTTACCGACGTTACGCGTAATCCCTTCTAGACAGACAGCCATTTCCCAGATCTCCTGGGCTTCTTCGTCTTCATCAAGAAAAGTTTTTAAGGTCGGTTCCTGCTCAATCGCCTTTGACAAAGTCATGCCGATTTCGAAAGGAATCATCTTCGAAAGCCGGTCAGCCAAACCGTAAGATTTACCCTGCACACGCGCAACATCTCGCACCACAGCCTTTGCTGCCATCGTACCAAAGGTAATAATCTGCGATACCGCATCCCTGCCGTAATGATCAGCAACATAAGAGATAACCCGGTCTCGCCCATCCATACAGAAGTCAACGTCAAAGTCAGGCATCGAGACACGTTCCGGGTTCAAGAAACGTTCGAATAGTAGATCGTATTGCAAGGGATCCAGGTCGGTAATTTTCAATACATATGCAACAAGTGAACCAGCACCTGAACCACGACCCGGGCCAACAGGGATATCATGATCCTTCGCCCATTTAATAAAGTCCATTACGATCAGAAAATAGCCGGGAAACCCCATCTGAAGAATGATATCGAGTTCAAATTTCAAGCGATCCAGATAAGGTTTTCGCCGTTCCTCAAGCTCGTCTTCAGGACAATTAGCCAAAATTACTTTTAAGCGCTCATCCAGGTCGTCATGACAAAGCTTGCGAAAAAACTCATCCATTGTCATGCCTTCAGGCACGGGATATTGAGGCAGAAAGTACTCGCCCAAACGAATTTCCACATTGCAGCGTTTAGCGATTTCTATCGTGTTTTCAACGGCCTCGGGAATATCTTCGAATAAGGCCAACATCTCGTCAGCACTTTTAAGGTACTGAGCGTCACTATAGAGCTTTTCCCGGTTTGGGTTATCGAGTGTTTCACCGTCTGAAATACAAACCCTGGCTTCGTGAGCCTCAAAATCAGACTCAGCCAGAAATTGCACATCGTTTGTCGCAACAACCGGACACGATAACTTCTCGGCTAGCGCAACACTCAGATGAACGCATTCCTCATCATTAGGGCGATTAGTACGCTGAAGTTCAAGGTAGAAACTATCAGAAAAAACCGACATCCAGTGCTCCAAGAGCTCAACAGCAAGGTCTTCTCTCCCAGCCAACAAAGCACGGCCAATTTCTCCATCTTTCGCACCGGACAAAACAATCAGACCTTCTGATGCTTCCTTCAACCACTCTTTCGTGATGACCGCTTTGCCATAATCTTGCCCTTCAGTAAAACCCTTCGAGACCAACTCGGTCATATTAAGGTAACCCTTGTCAGTCTTTGCCAACAAGGTAAGACGGCTTGGATTGTCTGGCTCACTTTCGTTTTCGAGCCAAATATCAACCCCGGCGATCGGTTTGATACCAGAACCGCGCGTAGACTTATAGAACTTGACGAGTGCACACAGGTTAGATTGATCAGTGATCGCGACCGCCGGAAACTCCTCATCGACCAACTGTTTAATCAGCGGTTTGATCCTTACCAAACCGTTGGTAAGGGAGAATTCAGTATGTAACTTGAGATGAACAAATTTTGCTGGCATGAGGTATCGCGATGACATATTGTAGGAGCTGAGATGTTAGCATGACTTAAGGCCTTGTCGAAGCATCTTAGCGCTTATTTTTTACGACTTTAATTCCCGTATCAGACGCATTGGTGAACCTTATCAAAACACAATTTAACCACAACCAGTTGATAGATCTACTCAACTCAGTTGAAACAATTGCCTTAGTTGGTGCCAGTCAAAAACCCGAAAGACCAAGTAATGAAGTCATGAACTTCTTGCAAAACAAAGGTTTCAAAATCACACCGATTAACCCAGACCTAGAAGGCCAGAATCTGTTAGGTGAAACGGTAATCAAAAACATCACCAAGCTGCCCATTAAGGTCGACATGGTCGATATTTTTAGAAACTCTGAAGCCGCTGCATCGATATGTGACGAAGTGCTAGCACTTCCGAAAACTCTACAACCCAAGGTTGTTTGGATGCAGATTGGCGTCATCAATGAAACTGCTGCAGCCAAGTTACGTGCAGCAGGAATATCAGTGGTGATGGACAGGTGCCCTAAACGGGTAATCCAAGAAGCAGAGCGCGTATCAACTCTGGCTTAACAATATTTGAGCTCAGAGTAAAAACAGCTACTTTTACTCCAAGCCTAAATGCCTATTGATCGACTCTGCCGTTTGCGGCCCCATTAACCACTTAACAAACTTCCCCTGCTTGTTTATTAACATTGTCGCTGGCAGGCCACTCGGCAATTTCTGAGAAAACATGCTAGACGGGTCTGCATCAAGCACCGGAAAATCTATTCCCAACCGCTTAACCTTGCTATCCAAGAGCTCTCCTTTCGCTTTATCGAAGTCAAAACCCAGAACCTGGAAGGCCTCACCTTTATTTAACTTGTTCAATTCTGGTAATTCATCGAGACAGGGCCGGCACCATTCTGCCCAGTAATTGATTAATAGCCACTGCCCCTTATATGAGTTTAGCGCTTGCTGGCGACCATCAGAAAAGACGAAAACAGATTCAGAGCAGGCACTTAGAAAAAGAAACAATACAAAGGGCAAAAGTGTTTTTATTCTCAAGCCTGACTCCTGTTACAATATGCCATCTAATTTTACCACGCTGGACGATTAACTATGACCGACACGATACAAATATACCACAATCCTCGCTGCTCTAAATCACGCCAAACCTTAGCGCTTATCGAAGAGA
The DNA here is from genome assembly GCF_001634935.1 of Oleiphilus sp. HI0043. Classification (NCBI taxonomy): domain Bacteria; kingdom Pseudomonadati; phylum Pseudomonadota; class Gammaproteobacteria; order Oceanospirillales; family Oleiphilaceae; genus Oleiphilus; species Oleiphilus sp. HI0043. The sequence goes on from NZ_LWEY01001456.1 coordinate 32,927, forward strand.
AAGGCATCCAGCCTGAAATTGTTCTGTATTTAGATGATACGCCAGACGCCAAAAAAATCTCAGAGATACTTGGTAAGTTAGGCATTGGCGCCCGCGAACTTCTTCGCAAAGGTGAGCAAGCTTACAAAGACAACGAGCTAGCAGATAAAACACTTAGCGACGCCCAATTAATTGACGCGATGACGAAATTCCCAAAGCTCATCGAACGCCCTATTGTCATTAAAGGCGACAAAGCAGTTCTGGGTCGCCCACCAGAAAACGTACTCGAACTTATATAAACGATATATGCTTCGAAGCGCCCTCTACGGTATAAGTTTGAGGGTGAAGTCGGACTGTCGACACCAAGCTCACCTCAATTGTAATGGAACACCGAATGTCTCAAACACCACAGCGCCCAAGAAAAAACGTAGTCGCCTACTGCATTACTTGGGCTTCCTACCTTTTACTTATTCTAATGATGATCATCACCAGCCTTCCAAGCTACCTACCCGAAGGAAGCTCACCCTGGGTCGTCGTAAGCGTCAAACTCTCCCCATTGCTGATCATTCTGCCTGGCTTAATTAAAGATAGCCTGCGTTCATATACGTGGCTTTGTTTTATCGTTTTATTCTATTTTACTCAAGCAGTTGTCGAAGCCTTTCTATCTCAAGGCGCAGGCTTAGACCTGGTTATCACTTTATTAACCGTCAACATCTTTTTATCTGCTATGTTTTATATAAAGTGGGAACGCGCTCTGGGCCGAGCGCTATTCTAGATTAGCTAACTAATCAGTTAGCTTTAATTACATGAGAGTAAACCTTAATGCAGCAGCAATTTTCACATTCTGAGCCACTCACTTTCGGGCAAATCGTTCACCAATTGCAGCAAGATAAGTGGTTAAGTGAGGAAGATGCGAAGGCGCTGCTGATCGCGCCAAAAGGAAGTGCGCAGGCAAAGCTTCACCCTTTAGAAATCATAGCGAACGCTGAACTAAGTAAACCTTCCGGGGAAGCCATCAGCATAGAATCCTTGCTTAACTGGCTTTCTACATGGAGCGGGCAAGAGGTTTTCCAAATCGACCCTCTGAAAATTGATAGTCAGAAAGTAGCAAACGTGATGTCACTTGCTTTCGCTCAGCGGCATCATATTCTGGCAGTCGAAATCAACTCAGAAGAAGCCGTCATCGCCAGCGCCCAACCTTTTGTTGATCATTGGGAAAACGATCTAAAGCACATTCTCAAGAAGAACATTAGCCGAGTCATCGTCTCTCCTGCTGATCTAAGAAAATATACTGTCGAATTTTATCACCTGGCAAACTCTGTTAATAAGGCTGGCGCACAAACTTCCTCGCAGCATTCACAGAACTTTGAACAAATGCTGGAACTTGGCGCGCAAGGCAACCCGGACGCTAACGATCAACACATCATCAACATTGTTGACTGGCTTCTGCAATATGCTTTTGAGCAGCGCGCTAGCGATATTCACATTGAACCACGCCGGGAAATCTCACAAGTACGCTTTNATGATG